>JALUUK010000614.1 GCA_027021395.1 Acidobacteriota bacterium | reverse complement strand
TTTGATCTGGCACGTCGACGAGCGCGCCGAATCGATGGACGACGAGAGCCGCCCGCTCTTGATGTTGCTTCCCGAAGACGGTGGTTATCCGCAAGCGAACGATCGAGCCGATGGCGATGCCGACGACCCGTGGCCGGACGACCCCGGCTTCTTCTTGTCCGTATGGGCGGATGACACCGACCCCTCTTCTCGACGCCACGGGGACCGAAGTTCGGGCGCACGCATGGATGAGATTTCGCCTTCGGCGGATCCGGTTTTCGCCGACGTCGATCAAGACGCGAGTGCGCTCGCTGCGATCACCGCCGTCGATGTCGATGACACGAGTCCGGGCAACGGTGATCAAGACGGCGTGATCGACCCTTATGAAACCGTGCGACTCGGAGTCCACCTCAGTGCTGAAGCACAGTCTCAACTGACCGGAGTCAGTGGAACGCTCGTGCTCGATCCTCCGGTAAGCGGTGTAACGATCACGAACGATACCGCAACATGGCCCGATCTCGACCTCTGTGGTCTCGACAGCATCGGCGACTTCGAAATCTCGCTCGACGCATCAGTCGATTGTGAAACGCAACTGGCCTTCCGGCTCGACCTGAGCACCGACCAGGGCGCGCTCTCCCTCCCCTTCACGCTCTTCGTCGGCGGATGGCACGCCGGAGCGGAAGCTGCCCTCACAGCGTCCCCTAACGATGCGGGAGGCTCTCGGGCGACCTCCGACGCCGGAGGCTTCGCCGTGGTCTATCACGAAGAAATCGGCGGCTTCGACGCTCTACGCCTTTCCCGCTTGACCTCTGCCGGCGTGATACTCGGAGATTCGGCGCTCTCTTCGAGCAGCGGCAACGCACGATACGGCGATATCGCCTGGAGCGGCAGCGAGTATGGTGTGACTTGGCAAGACGATCGCGACGGCAATGACGAGATCTATTTCGCGCGCGTCGATTCCGCCGGTGCGCTGCTCGGCGCAGAGCTGCGAGTAACGAACGATACCGCATCCTCCTCCGGGCCGCGCATCGCCTGGAACGACGTCGACTCCGAGTGGGGTATCGTCTGGCAAGACGGGCGAAACGGATCCGACGATATCTTCTTCACCCGAATCGACGCCGCCGGCGCGAAAATAGGGAGCGATGTTGGTATTGCGACCGGAAACTCTCGGCAGATCCTGCCGGACCTGGATTGGCATGGCTCCCGCTACGGAGTGAGCTGGCAAGACGACTCGCCGGGAGAGTGGAGCATCGAATTCGCACCTCTCGATGCCGCTGGATCACTGTTCTCCCCGGCGATCCGGCTCGAAACCTTCGCCGGCGATTCCATCGAACCCGCCATCGCCTGGAATGCGGCGGCCGGGCGATTCGGCGTCGCCTATCGGGACTATGCCGATGAAAAGGACCGCGCCTCATTGCGAATCGTGTCCATCGACGAAGGCGCGGCTTCTCCCTCCGCGCCCGCGCTGATCGTCAATGAAGCGGTGCGTGTTTCCGCTCCGGATCTCAGTTCCGACGATCTCGTCTTTTTCGCCTCGTGGATCGATCTTCGCGACGGTGGGCGCACGCTGCGCATGAGTCGTCTAGCTTCCGATCTGATCGTCGAAATCGACGGCACGATCGTCGATCCGGACGCCGCGCACGCCACGGCCACGGCCTTGGCGAGCGGCGGCGGCAAGACACTGGTGACATGGAAACGAGAGGATCCCGTCACGCGGCGCTTCGATGTCTTTGCGCGTGTATCGCACG
>JALUUK010000613.1 GCA_027021395.1 Acidobacteriota bacterium | reverse complement strand
GGATTCAACAACCCCGTCGACAATTCCAGCGTGCTCTTCTTCTGGGATGATCTCGACGGTAACGATCAGATCGATGACGGCGAGTGGGACCCGAATCAACCGCTCGCATTCGGCAATATCGATCCGAACGATCCGACCTCCATCGTCGCCGTCCATCAGATCGACCGGAACCTCACCGCTCCGCTCACCGACGAGTTGATCTTGGGTGCGGAGTACGAGATCGCACCGAACTTCACCCTTGCCGGTAACCTGATCTATCGCAAGAAGACCAACACCACATGGGCTCCGCTGATCGGCGTCGACATGGCCGACTACGAGCTCTACGACACCGTCACTGGAGAATACAACGGCACCGCCTACAGTGAGCCGGTCTATGCGCTCGCCGATACCAGCGGCACGGATCTTTCGCGTGCGCGCATCCTGACCAACCGTCGCGGCTACTCCGAGATCTACAAGGGCTTCGAGTTGGTGGCCACCAAGCGCCTGTCCAACCGCTGGCAGGCTCGCGGCTTCATCGCTTACACCGACTGGACCAGGAACTTCAGCGGCACCGCCGGCATCCAAGACCCGACGAACTTCGAGGGTGGTACGCTCGATGACGGCGGCTTGGTCGCCGTGCAGTCCGGCGGTTCCGGTGGTAAAGGAAACGTCTGGCTCGGGACCAGCAAGTGGCAGTTCAACCTCAATGGTGTCTATCAGATTCCTTGGGGCGGCCTCTCCCTCTCCGGTAACCTGCAAGGGCGTCAGGGCTTTGCGTTGCCCGTTTATCACGACGTCACCGTGGAGGACGCTGACGGCAATCGCGTCAGCAAGAGCGTACAGATCGGCGCCGTCGATGCCGTTCGTGCGGACAACGTCTACGTGCTCGACCTGAAACTGGCCAAGAACTTCCGGATGCGCGACACCAACGTCGAGGTCTCCGTCGAGGCCTTCAACGTGACCAACAGCTCTGCCGTCTTGCAGCGCCTCCGTCAGGCCAACGATGCCAACTACAACCGTATCGCTGAGTACATCAGCCCGAGGATCTTCCGCTTCGGCGCGACGATCACCTTCTAGTCCATCCAATCGCCGCCATGCGGCATGGAACCATGGAAGCCCCGGTTCGCCGGGGCTTCCTTTTTGTGTCGGCCGAATGCTCGCTCTTCGGGCCCGGGGCACTCGAGCAGCATGGAGGAAGCCGGAACGCCGTGATAACCTCAAGTTCCCGAGTGGATGCGGGACGGAGAAGGACCTTCTTGATGAACGATCGTTCGAGATCCGCGTTGCACCTCCTGCTTCTCGTCCCCTTGCTGCTCATCGCCGCCGTCTCCTCGGGCTGCACCCGCAAGATTCCGGCCGCATCTGCCACCTTCGATCCGGCAAATCCGCCCTATACTTTTTACAACGACGGCGAGACGTTCTTTCTGGCCGTAGACGTGCGAACCGCCCGCAATATCGGCGAGAAATACTCTTTCCTTCCCTTGCAGATCGCCCTGCACAGCAAGAGACGCGATCTGCTCACCTTCGGGCGCGAAAGCTTCGTGCTAGAGACCGCCGACGGGCGCCACCTCCCCCTCGCGGCAGCCTCGGAAGTGCGGCTGAACTATCCGAGAGTGCGACAAGACCGGCATTTCGGCCGCGTCTTCTTGGGGTTGATGCGCGGACAATTCCCCTCGCCCCCCTTCATTCTAAGACCGCTCGATATGTTCCCTCTTCCCGGCTCGGGAACGACACCAAGAGAAACGATGGAATTGCATCCATCGCATGTGGCGATCGGCTTTCTCTATTTCCCCATTTCGCTTGCCGAAGCCCGGGGAGTCAATCGCCTGCTCTTCCGGCCGCAAGACAGTGATGAAGAATTCGTCACCGCCGTCGTCGTCACCCCCTCGGATACGGAGGCACCATGAGGTCCGTACCTAGAAGATCGAAGATGGCGCCGTTTCGGGCCATCGGCATGGCAAAGCGAAGCGCACCCAAGACGCGCACGCTCGTCCTTCTTCTCGCTGCGAGCTTGGCTCCGATTTCGACTGCACCCGCCCAAGACGACTCCTCTGCGCCCGCCCGTACACCGGTCGAAGAAAAAGTCGACGTCAATCTCGTCGAAATCGAGATTCTCGCTCTCGACAAGAAGGGACGACCGATCACGGACCTGAAAGCCGACGAAGTGAAAGTGACCATCGGCCGAAAGAAACAGAAGATCGCTTTTCTCGAACCTCTCGCCGACCAAGAGCACGACGCGCGTTGGGCGCGTAGCGCACCGCACCCGGCAACGCTCTATGCCACGGAAAACGACAAGGTCTTTTCCACTCGCAAGATCGCGGGGGCCAAGGTCATACCTCCGGCAAAGGTTCTCCAGCAAGCCGTTCCCAAGCCTCAGCGGCGCATCGTGCTCGTCTTCGATCCCAAAAGTTCCCGGCGCGACTCCCGCCGGGTCTGGCGGGAAGCCGCGTTGCAGTGGATCGAAACCCAAATGCAGGACGACGACCGCGTTGCCGTGGCTTTGCTCAAAGCTTACCCGGAATGGCAGACAGGCTTCACCTCGGAGCGCGACGCACTGAGACGAGCGGTGAGCACCATGGAACTCTACGAGGGATTTCCCTCCCGCAGCCGGCGCAACGAGGTCGTCTCGATGGTCGCTTCCTTGCGCGGCATGTGCGAGGTCGACTCCATCGGCGGCCAGAACCGAAGCAACCAAACCACTGAGCCCGCCGATGTGGCATGCGCCGTGCGCATCCTGCAGCCGACGGTCCACCAGTGGTGGACCGAGTCCAAGGAAACGGTCGATGCGCTAGCCGTTCTCGTGGGAGAACTCGCAGCCGTGCCGGGACGCAAGAACCTGCTCTATTTCTCGGAAGGCATTCTTCCCGACGCCGCCGTGCAGGCCACGGTCATCGCCCAAACCAGTCTCGACACACAGAGCACGAGTTTCTCCCAGTGGGCTTCGTGGCTCGACCGGAACGTCTTACGCGAACTGCTCCACCTGCAGAGCGTCGCCGAAGGTGCCAACGTGGCCTTCTTTCCTTTCGATACTCGCCACCGGGGAGCCCGCTCGTCCGAGGCCGCCAGCCTCGAGTTCGGCAACCAGCTGCGTCGTTCCTCTCTTGGCGTGGATCCTTGGGCGGAGATGTACGACGCCACGCAAGGCACTCTCAAGGCCATCGCCTCGGAAACCGCCGGTAAGTTCTTTTCGGGAAAGCGTGATCTCGCCAAGAAACTCGAGGCCGCCGTGGGCACTTACCGCGGCGCATATGTGCTCGGCTATTACCGCGACAAGAAGCTACGGCTCGGCGCCAAGCGAAAGATCAAGATCGGCCGCCGCGGCCTCCGTCTGACCTTCCCGGGCAAGGTTCAGGTTCGGCGCACCATGGAAAAGCAGACACGCCTCGAATTGCGCCTCGGACCGTCCAAGCAAGTCACCGACCAGCTCGTACAGATTCCACTTCAGTTGGAGATTCCGTCGCTTGATCTCCCGCTCCGACGTGGCTCCGGAGGCTACGGCACACAGCTCGGAGTCTTCGTTCAGGCCGTCAAGGCCGACGGAGAGATCGCCGGCGAGTGGTTCTCGGCCCAGGTCCCCCTGCTGACACGAGAAGAATACGTCACCCGGGCCAAGACCGATCATCGCCTGCACCTCGATGTTGCGCTGAATCTCCCTCCCGGGCTTTATCGCCTCCGTGTACGCGTCACCGACGAGGGATTGTTCACACTCGGTGACCGCATCGTAGAGATTCAGGTCTCACCGGATGGCCTTGCACCTGCTCGAGCCGCAGATGCGGCGAAGGAAACATAGCCCCCGCTCGAAATCCGCCTACTTCTCCAGGGCCTCCAAGAGCGCCCGCTCATCCTCGGCTTCCGGGTCGTCGGGAGCTCTTTCGAGGTAATTCCTAAGCTCGACCAACCCTTCGGGAATCCTCCCTAGAGAAATCAGCGCCCTCCCCTTCAAGCGCCTTAGGCGCGGATCGTCGAAACCGGCGTCGAGCGCACGCTCCATGTCGGCCAAGAGCTTGTCCATGTCGCCCTCGTTCCAGCGCTCCACCCCGATGTTGTAGAGCCGCGACATCACCTCGACGTCGTTCGTATCGGCCGCCGCGACGAGCACCTCGAGTGCTTGCTCGCTCTCTTGCGTATCGAGCAACAGGTCCGCCAAGCGCAACCTCGCTGAAATGTGCGCAGGGTCCTTGTCCAAGATGCGACGCAATGCCGGAATGGCCTTCTCCGGCTCACCGGCTCTTTCCCAAGCGATGAACAAGTTCGTCAGATAGGACATCGAATCCGGACTCGACTTCAGCTCTTGCTCGAGCAGGCCGGCCGCTTCGCGCGCGAGTTCCCTTTCCGCATCCTTCCCCTCGGGGCTTCCCGCCTTTTCGATCAGAACGGCAGCGAGCGCGGCTCGCAGCCCCGGCTGCTCGTCGGCCTGTGGAAGCGCAGAGCGGAAAACCGTCTCGGCGCGAGCCCGGTCCCCGCTTCTCCAGTAGGCCACGGCCTGCAGGTACTTCGCGCCCACGAGATCGGGATTCCGCTCGAGCGTCTGGCGACTTGCCGAGATCAGCTTCTTCCATTCTTGACGTTCGAAAAGGAGGTTGAGTTCCTGCAATTCCACCGATGTGACGCGGGCAACTTCGATGCGCGCGATCTCCTCGGCCTTGCTGCCGCTGACCACCCCGATGTTCAACGTCGCCTTGATGCCGGGCTGAATCGTAATGACCGGCAGACCCGCCTCCAAGACCGAGTCTTCCTCGAAGTCGGCGACGACGAGACCGCTCAGGTTGCGTGCCCTGTAAGTCAGGCTGGAAATCGCGTAGGCAGAATCGCTAAGGCGCAGCAGATAGTTTCCCGGAGGAACATTGTTGAAGGTGAAACGACCCTTCTTGCGACTCTTCGTCGTGAGTTCTTTCCCCTTGCCGGCGTCGGCGGGAGCAAAAATGATCTCCAGCCCCACGACGGCATCGCCTTCGACCTCATGGACTTTGCCGCTGATGCGCGTCGTTTGAGCAAGAAGTTGGTGAGTCCCACCAACGAGAAGCGTGCCGCCGATGAGTAGCGACAAAAGGATGCGACGAGAAATGAGGGCTGCCGGTCGGAAGGACATGAGAAAAGCCTCGCTCTTTCGCTCTTTCCGAAGCACCCGAAAAGAGAGCGGGAAGATTATTCCCCTCGAGCGCTCATTCGCCAAGTCCACCGCCGCGCCGGAGCGGCTGCCCGTCGCTGTGAAGCGCTGCCGGAAACGTGTTTGCGCCCCGCTGCAGCGCGATCACTGCTTCCGGCTTGCAGACCCCGCCCAAGTTCCGGGTAGAATCCGAGCCTAGAACGACGACAAAGGAATTCGAACGTGGCCCGTCGATACTGGTTGTTCAAGTCCGAACCGTCTGCCTATTCCCTCGATGACCTGCGCAATGAACCCGGCCAAAGGGCTTGCTGGGACGGTGTACGGAACTATCAAGCGCGGAATCTGATGCGTGACGAAATGAAAGTCGGAGATCGCTTACTTTTTTATCACTCGGCGATCAAGGTGCCTGCGGCGGTCGGGACGGCGGAAATCGTGCGCGAGGCCTACCCCGACCACACACAGTTCGACCCCCGCTCACCATACTACGACGCGCGTTCATCTCCCGATCAACCGCGTTGGTTGATGGTGGACATACGCTTCCTCACGGCCTTCGCCGAACCGGTTTCGTTGCCGCAGATACGCCGCCTTCCGGAACTCAGCTCCATGCTCCTGTTGAAAAAAGGGTGCCGTCTCTCCTTGCAGCCGGTGGAGCCGGAAGCATGGAAGATCATCCTCGACTTGGGGCGAGGAAAAAAGTAAGTCCTTGCAAACCTACTGGATAGGCGTACCGTTCCTGGTCACAGGGATTGGGGTTCTCCCGCGTTGCCCTCCAAGAAGCGGCGCCGCTGCACGTCTGCTCGTGCGGCGTTCGCGATGGGCGGAGAACGCCGAACACTAACGGTGGTGCGACGGAAACTGGAGAGGTGACGATGCGGCAAGGGGTGAAGCGCTGGCACTTTGTGGCCGCCGGGGTTTTCGGTGGGGTGATTGCGGTGGAACTGCTGCTGACCTTGCTCGCGGCCAATTCCTTGCCCCTCTTTTCCCGGGATGCCGCGTGGATCGGCCTCGGGTTCTGGCTGCTCGTCGGCCTTCCCGCTTCCGTCGCCTTCCTGCTTGGCGCGCGCCTGCTCCAGGCCCTCGCCGACCGTTTCGCCCCTGTCGAACCGGAGGAGAGCGGTCGCGGCCTGCGCATGCTGGCCGTTGCGGGGGTCTTCATCTGGGTCGGGATGGCCATTCTGCTCGGCATATGGAACCGTGCCGACGGCTCGGACTTCATCCCCCGCCATCTCGCCACCTTGGCCGTCTTGATCGGCATGCCGTGGGCCTTCCGGCCGGCCACGGAGCGGCGATCCGCCGGGCGGGTTCCAGCGCTCGTCGGCCTCGCCATCGTGGTCGCGCTCAGCGGCGCGACCGTCGCCGGACTGAATTGGCAGTGGCCAAGCGCAGCCGAGCCGAGCCAAATCGCTCGAAACGTTCCCGTTCACCCGGGCCGTGTGATTCTGGTCGGTATCGACGGACTCTGCACCGAAACACTCGAGCGTTTCGAGGAAAGCGGCGGCTCCTCCGATCTCACCTGGCTGCGCGAACGCGGCCTGATAGCTCCGCTCGCCACCATCGAGCCGACGCGCTCGCCCGTCGTCTGGACGACCATCGCCACCGGGAGAGAGCCGGAAGACCACGGCGTTCGAGACTTCACCTCCTGGTCTTCTCCCCGCCTGCACCAGCCGATCGTCACCATTCCGAAACGACAGGGAGCCTTCTATTGGCTCTCACTCGCCCGCGACCTGCAGTGGTTGACCCGGCGACCGGCCTCCAGTCTCGACGTACGCACACCGAGCCTTTGGGAAATCACCGCGAGCCATGACTGCCCGGTCGACGTCGTCGGCTGGTGGTGCACCTGGCCCGCCCAGGCCGTCTACGGCAGGCTGGTCAGCGACAAGTTCTACTTCTGGCGAGACGCCGCCCGAACCTCAGAGGCGCAGGACGAGCCGCAACACGTCACCTTCCCCGACCAACTCGAGCCCGCCTTGCGGGAAATGCGACGACCACCGACGTCGATGAGCCGAGAAGAGATTCTCGCTTTCTTGAACATCACGCCGGAAGACGCCGACGAACTCTCCGGGCGTCCCTACACGCCGCACGATTTGCTCAGCGAGCTGCCGCTCGCCTACACCATGGACGAGACGCACTACGCGATCGCGCGCCGGTTCATTGAAGACGCCCCACCCCGCGCGCTGCAGTTCTTCTACTTCCGGGGAGTCGACGTCGTCTCGCACGCCGCCATGAAGTACTCGAATCTCTATCCCGAAAGCGAGGTCGGTGCCGACGATCGCGAGCGCTTCGGCGAAGTGGTCACACAGTACTACCGCTATACCTTCCGCAAGCTCCGGCACTTGGTGGAAAGCGCGGGCGACGATGCGAAAGTCCTCGTCGTCTCCGATCACGGCTTCGAGCAACTCGGCCCGAGTGAATTCGGACACGACCATGCTCCCGAAGGCGTGATGATGCTGATCCCCGCGAGCCCGGAGAAGACGCTCACGACGCAAGCGAGCATCTTCGATGTCACCCCGACACTGCTCTGGCTGGCCGGACATCCGATTGCCGACGACATGCCGGGCCGGCCCCTGACCGAACTCTTCGATCTTCCGGCTGGAGCCGATCCCGAGCCGGCACGCATCGCGAGCCACGGCATGCGCGATCGGGAACGCCTGTTGCGCTCATCCGAAGCCGACGAGACCGATGCCGAAATGCTGGAAGTGCTCAGGGGACTCGGCTACATCCAATAGGCGCGCCGATGCACGGCCGGACAAGCTTCCGGTGCTTGCTCGGCCCCCGCACGCGTGCTAGCGTCGATCCGCCCGAGGCGGTGAGAAGAAGACGCCGTCGTGTGATGAACAAGGGACAAGAAAAAGAGCGGGACGACACCGCAAAAAGGCAGGTTCTTCGATCGTGCTGGCTCATGCCCTTCTGATGCAAGCGTCCGCCCTCCCCTCGGAAGAGATCCCCTCGAGCGGCGTCCTCCACATGGTTCTTCAAAGCGGCCCCGTCGGCATGGCCGTTCTCTTCG
>JALUUK010000612.1 GCA_027021395.1 Acidobacteriota bacterium | reverse complement strand
TCCCACCCACTCAGCCAATTCACCATCCAAGGTTTTCATGTACTCGGCATCGGCGAAGAAGCGGCGGGCTCCCTCCTCGAGGCGGTCGAGTGCCGCGACGAGAGTTTCAGGGACGAAACGCCCGCCGAATGGACCATACCTGCCGCGCTCATCCGGGTAACGCTCGGCGATCAACATCTCGAGCGCAGCCTGCGCATCGAGATCATCGACACCGGATACGGGATCCTTCATCCATCCTCCCTCGCATCTTTCAGCATCGGCTCGGTTTCTCCGATCCTCTCGCCCGCCTCGCGGACGTTCTGCACGAAGTCGCGCATGCTGCGGGCGCACTTCACGCCGGGCTCCTTCTCCACACCGCTGCTGACATCCACGGCGATGGGGCGGACGTCCTCGATCGCGCGCGCCACATTGTCCGGCCGCAGACCTCCCGCAAGCACCAGCGGAATCCTTCGAGCCACCGCCCTCGCTCGACTGCGGTCGACTCCCACGCCGCGTCCACCTCTGCCCGGCCCCTCGAGATGAAGTGCGCGAAGCGAAGGGAAACGGCCGAGCAGCGCTTCGCAATCTTCGATCAGCGCGTCGGCATCGTGGAGAACGGGCAGCCACCGATGAAATACCCCTTCGGGAATGGCTGCGACTTGCTCGGCTTCCATCTGAATCCAGTCCGGCTGCCACGCATCGAGAGACGCATGCAGCAAGTCTCGCGGGGGATGTCGAAAGACGGCGACCGAGGCGACATAGGGAGGCAGACGGCGCGCGAGTTCCGCATAGCGCTCGGGAGACAGCCGGCGGGGCGATGGAGAGAGAACGAATCCGAGCGCATCGACGCCCGCATCGACTGCCGCCGCTAGATCACCTTCGCTGGTAATGCCGCAAACCTTCACTCGGACGTGCATGCCGACCTCTTGACCGCGCGCCCCGCCTCGATCATCCCCTCTGCGAGGGTTTTCGGTGAGTCGCTGCGCATCAGGCTCGTGCCGACGAGCGCGAGGTCGTAGCCCCAACGCGCCGCATCGGCGGCATCGGCCGCCGTCTCGAGCGAACTTTCGGCGACCTTCGGATATCCCCCGGGAAAGGCCGCCGCGCAGCGCCTCAAACGCTCGGAATCGATTTCCAGCGTTTGCAAGTTTCGCGAATTCAAGCCCACCAATGCACGGACACCCTCGACACGATCGAGAACTTCGCCCGCGCGCTGCATTTCCTCTTCATCAAAAGCTTCGACGAGCACGAAGAGCCCCGCCTCGCGAGACACTTCGATCATCTCCTCGAGGCGATCATCTGCGAGCATGCGCACGATCAACAAAATGCCCGATGCACCCGCCCACCGCGCCTCCCACACCTGATAGGGATCGACGAGAAAGTCCTTGCGCATCAACGGACGGTCCGTTGCGGCGCGAAGCACTTCGAGATGCTCGAGCGAACCGCAAAAGCGATCCGGCTCGGTCAGGACCGAAATGGCCGCGACTCCCGCCTCCGCATAGGCCGCCGCCCGAGTCGTGATGATCTTCGTGAGATCCGGCCCTTCGATCAGCGATCCGGCCGAAGGCGAAGCCGGTTTGATCTCGGCGATCAGGTCGAAACCCTCTCTACAGAGTTCGAGTGCGGGGGGCGGCGGTTGATCTCGCGCCATTTTCCTCAAATCGGACAAGGCGCGAAGCGCGCGCGCGGCAGAGACGCGCTCTGCGCTGCGAACGCTCATCTGCTCGAGCAAGCCGCTCACTGACCCGCGCT
>JALUUK010000611.1 GCA_027021395.1 Acidobacteriota bacterium | reverse complement strand
GCGAACGAGCCACACTCGCTCCGATTTCGCACGCCCAAATTCCAACAATGCATACGTCGGCGCCTCCGAACGGTAGACCGGCTGCTTGCGAATCGACCGATCGGGACGTGGTTCATCCGCCCGCGCCAGGTCGGCAACGGCCGGACCGATCAGAGCCATGATGAATGGCAGCCATTTCATGTGGTGGGTTCTCCCTCGGGAAGCGATGGGCTACCGAACCTTCCGAACTCAAGGCGACGCGGTCGGTCTCCCCACTTGCATCACGTACATGGCAACCTGGCCGAATCGCATTCCCAGCGCACTGCTCTTTTGTGCGATCTTGTCGTTCGCACGGTAGCTCCACCGGCGCTTCAGAAGCGGTTCGATGGCCTCGATGGCCCACTCGCGATACCGAGCGTCGCCCGTCAGAAGATACTCGTAAGCGAACCCGTTCGCCAAGGGCATCGAAAAATTCCAGTCTCGAACGTGTCGGCCGTGCGTGTACCACTCGTAGACCTTTCCCCCTTCGGCCTCGTGCTTGAGAAAACCGTTAAGCCGATGCAAGACCGCCTCTGCGGTTCGATCGGGCCGTGATCGGAGCCGCTGATTGAGTGCGTACCGTCCGAGCCCTTCCGTCAGGTAGCCGAGCTGCCACGGCTTGGCCAGGTTGTTCTCGTCGTTCTCTTCGAGAATGCACCCCTTGGGATGCTGGTGTTTGGCGAGATAGGGGATGATGCTCGTGCGGATGACGTCGAGCCACTGGGGATCGGCGGTCGATTCGTACGCTTCCACCAGTGCGCACAGCGACCACCCCTTGTCGCGAGCCTCCCATTCCCGGCCGTCCCACGAGCCCGGCTCCGGACCGGTCCATACGGTTCGGCAGTTGGCGGCGGACCGCACGACAACGTCCCGAATGTGCTCGTCACCCGTCAAGCAATAGTACACCGTCATGTTCTGGATCCAGAAGTGGCTGTGCCCTGGCGTACCGTGATGGTCGAATCCGGACGCCGTGTCGAAACCGCCGTGCTGATGCTGGCTGCCGTTGTACCACGGTTTGTCCTTCATCGTGTGGTAGGTGACGACGTCGGAGACGTGACGCATGATCGACTCGCCGACCTCGAAGAACCGCACATCATGGTTCGGGTCTCGCACGTATGCCAGAAGCATCGAATAGGCGAGGTCGAACTCGTTGTGCGCCCAAAGTTTTCTCTTCTGCTGCTTGCCGGAGTTCCGGTAGTCGTCGCCGAAGTGCATCCAACCGAAGAGGTCGCGTTCGCGGCGGACTCGAGCGATCCCCTGCGCAATGTCGGCGGCACTCCGGTCGTAGTTCGTGAAGCGATCGTCCCGGGTCGAGATATGCCCGAGCGCCAGCGTGTCGCGATACCACGACGGTGAGACGGTTGCTCTCAGCGGCCGCTCGAAGATCCTCGCCAGATCGGCGTTCTCCCGGTCTGATCGCTCGCCGGTTTCAGAGAAGAAATGGAGGAGCAGTTCGTGGGTCTTGTTCATGCCGCCGAAGAACCGATGTGGTTCGGACCATCGCCGAGGGAATAGCTCGAGCCCGATACGCCCGTTGGCCCCAAGGACCGTTCCCTTCGGAAAGTTCTGCCAAAAGTGCCGCATCGCGATCATCGCGCCGGCCTGCCGATCGTGGAACATTCCCCATCCCGGCGCATGGTTGCCCGATGCGAACTCCTCGTCCGGTCCCCGAAACAACTTGTAACCGCGAAATGTCGTCGGCCACCCGGGAGC
>JALUUK010000610.1 GCA_027021395.1 Acidobacteriota bacterium | reverse complement strand
AGCGAGCCTCGAGCTGTCCCCGTCCTCGCGTGCCGGAAACGGAGACCTCGATTTCGCACCAGCCTTCCCTGCCGGATACGTCCATCTGCCCCCGCGGCAGAACCCCGAAACCGCTGATCGAACCGATGGACTCGAGCACCGTCCCGTCCGTCCGTGCCAGATTCTGCATCAAGCGGTAGGGCTCGCTGAACCGAAGCTGGATCCCCCGAGGATCCAGATACCCCGCCATCCAGAGCAATGCGAAAACGACGACAAGAGAGAAAGCAAGCACGAACGAGCCGGCGAAGAGCGGACTCGTCCCGCCCGGTAGTTTCCGGCGCGTCCCGATCTTTCCGGCGCTTTGAGTGGAGATGATCTCCCGCATCGCTCCGCCTTCGTACTCGACGCGGACAGATTACCAAAGATCGTCAAACAGCGGTCGCTTCGGCCTGATTTTCCCCGCCTTCTACGCAACACCTCAGGCGTCCCACTTCGACCCCGTCGATTTCCGGCACGCGACGCCGGATGGATCGTGCAAGCGCGGACCCACAGCGATCGCCGATGAATGCGATCAAAGTGGCGACGAATTCGAGCCCCGATTCCTCCGGAACTCCCACCTTCGCGAGGCGCCCGATCAGAGCTTCCTTTCCGCGACAAGGACAAGCAGAGCATGTCCCTGCCGTTCCCTCCCCGCCGCCGAGAATGAACCATGCTTCCGGAATCCAAGAGATCAAGCTGATCTCTGCAGCGCGAGGGATGCGATCTCGAATGGCCTCGACGGCCACCACCAAGCCCGCGCTGACGACCTCTTCCCCCAGATCGAAGCGTTCCGCCAACATCCGGCGCAACTGCTGCGACCTCCTCGAACCGATCTCTTGCATTTCTCTTTCTCCTCGTCGACCCGAATTCACTTCAGGCGACGTGCTCCGTCGCTGCAAGATGACTTGCCGAATCGACGCAATGACGGCTGACCGCCTGGGCGATCCACTCGTCCGCACGACTCCAACAATGGCATCCGTGCTGCCGACGATAGTGATCGTCGACGATGGCGAGGAAGGTGAAGACCTCTTCGGCATTCAAACCCGCCGAAGCCGCCGCAGACCAGATTTGCTTGACGACGGGGTGATCGGGCAGGAGCCCTTGCCAAGCCGTCATGGGAAAGGCAGCGAGTTGCCGGCAGGTCGCTGAGTCGAGGTGATGGGCCAAGACATCGAGGAAGCGCAAGAGCGCGTCATCCATGACCTTCTCACTTCGACCGACCAAACGGGTCAATTCGCTGATGAGTTCACGCTGCATCGGGTCTCGCATTCTTCATCTCTCTTTCTTCGTCTCGAAGGGACACCCCCTTCTTCGCAAGCTCCATGCCGCGAGATAAGTCCTGAATTTCCTGCTGGTTGGTAGACGGCGTTTCCAGCCTAGCCACAGAATCTGTCCTCTCTCCGGACAGCCTGTCCGGCACGGCTTCGGACAGAGCGAGAAAATCCATCCGCTGTTGCTGAGAATGCGCTGCTTTTTTTTTGCCGGGTTACCGCTAACGTTCGCGCTTCTGCTACACTTTTTCGGACTTGATCGCCTCTATGAGATGGTGCCGTCCCGTATCGTTGCGTGGGCGTTCGCTTTGTTGCTCCCCACGATGAGGGGTCGGCTTGATGGTTTTGCCCCGAGACCTCACCTTCTCGTGTGGAGACATACCCGGACCGGCCCAAAGCCGGTCGTGGAGGATTCACTTCGATGAAGCTTTCCTTGCGTCGGTCATTGGCTTTGACCCTGACCCTATTGATGGCGGTGGGCGCGACGCCGCTCTTCGCCGCGCCCACGTCGGCCGAGACCGGCTCGAAGATCGAGGGACGCGTCTTTACCGCCGATCTCCGTGATGTCGTGGCCGGCCTCGACGTTCATGCCATCCCCACGGGCGAGCGCGATGCTCTGCGAAACACCGTCACGGATAGAGACGGTCGCTTTTCTCTCGAAGGCCTTCCCGCGGGTCGCTACACGCTCGTGCTCAGCGATGAGGGCGAACCGGTAGCCGCGGCGGAAATCACGGCCAACGAGGGATACAACCAACCCGTCTCTCTAGCCCTACCCACGGTCGACATCGGGCAGAGCGCCATCGCCCCCAACGTCGCGGGAGCAAGCTTCATCACCACTTGGTGGGGTGCGACCCTAGTCCTCGTCGGCGCGGCGGCGGTCATTTCGTTCACCGCGGATGATCTCACCGCCGACAATCCCGAGCGCGAGTTCCTCGGCAGTCCGTCGGCCCCTTAGGCCGGGGTCGGGCGAAGCGGACGACGGAACACCGCGCCAACGCATCGGCAAAATCGATCGATGATTGAGAAAAGCCCGCTCTCGAGCGGGCTTTTTGGCGGGTGTGTGGCCGCAACCTCGCCCATGCATGATACTTGGCGGCGCAAATTCCCGGAGTCAGCATGCGGTTTGGCCAGACGACTCGCTACGGCGTTCTCGTGCTTCTCGTAGTCCTCGGTAGTGCACTTCCCGCACTCGCCCAGACACCCACCCCGGATAAGCCCTTTCCCGAACTCGAAAACCCTCGGCGATGGGGGCCGTTCTATATCGACCCCAGCTTTGAGATCGACCGCATCGGCATCGACCAGAACGTCTTCCGCGCAAGAATCGGGCAAGCCAAGCCCCAGTCGGATTTCGTCGTCCAACTCGGTCCGAAACTCGACCTGCAACTGCTCATCGGCCATCGGGCCGCACTGACGGTCAACGATGAACTCAAGGGTGAGGTCTTTTACGCCAATCCCGACCTGAACCACGCGGACAATGACCTCAAGATCCGCTTCGACATTCTCATCGGCAAGGTGCTTTTCACTTCCCGTGTCCGCTGGGCCACCGCGCGACAACGTCCCAACTCCGAAATCGACGACCGCACCCGCCGCGATGAGCGCGAAGTGGAGCAGACGGTACGAGTCTTCTTGGGCCCAAGAACGGATATTTCCGCTAGCTACGAACTCGGCAGCGTGCGCTACACGGACCCCGACTCCCTGATCCTGCTCGACCCCGATCGGGACGGAACCGCCCTTCTGGTCCCCTACAGCGTGGCGCTCGACAGGGACAGAGAGCGCACCTCCCTCGATCTCGGTTGGAGGCTGTCTTCCGGTACACGATTCTTCCTCGAAGCTCAAAGAACGCTCGACGACTTTCTCGCCGCCGAAACCGGACGCGACACCGAGGACCGGCGTGCCTATGTCGGCGTCGAATTCCGCCCGACGGCTTTCGTTACGGGAACGATCAGAATCGGACGGGCGCAACTCAAGAACACGGATCCGAACTTCCCCTATGAACCTTTCGACGGCATGGTCTCGCGCACGAAGCTGGTCTACCGGCCGTCGGGTCGCGCACGCATCACCATGGAATACAATCGAGACGTTCTCTTTTCGGCTTTCGACGACAACCTGTATTATGAGCAGCTCAGACGCAGCACATTGGTCGACTGGTATTTTGGGAATCGCCTCGGCATGCAGGCCGGGGTGACGTTGACGGATCTCGATTATCCCCAGCCCAACACCGTTCGCCGACCCATCGGCGTCAAGCGAAAGGACCGTATCTCGGATGTTTATGGCGGCCTCCTCTTTCGCTACGGCACGGGCGTGTCCTTCGGCGTGAGATACGGAGTCCGCTCGCGCGAATCGAATCTTCTCTTCGGGGATGATCGAAGTCCCTACATATTCACCAATCTCAGTTACAAGTTCTGACTCGGAGGCAGTCGACATGGGTCTTATGAAGCGAGGAAGTCATGGGAGCAACAGAACGATGAAGGTAGGATGGAAAATCATCGCATTCTCGGCATTGGCGATGCTGCCGTTCGTGTCGATGTCATGGGCGGCCCCTGAAAAAGATGAGCACACAGCAGCCATCGCGGCAGCGCACGGCACCGCTCACCCTCAAAGAAGCGACTACGTCGTCGGGCCGCACGATCTGATCGAGGTGAAGGTCTGGGATTTCGAAGAACTCGACCAAGAGGTCCGTATCAAACCCGACGGTACGATCACCATGCCGTTGCTCGGCGAACTCAACGTCGGAGGCAAGGGCCAGAAAGAAATCGAGAATATGATCGCCCGCTTGCTCATCGAAAGCGGCAATCTCAAGAAGCCGCAGGTCACCGTGAGCATCAGGGAATACGTCAGCCGCAAGGTGACCGTAGCCGGTGCCGTGAGCAACCCCGGCGAACTGGTGATGCTTGGCGATTGGACCGTTCTCGACCTGCTCGGCCAAGCCGGAGGCCTCAATGATCGCGCAGGCAAAAAACTTCATGTCTTGCGTCCACTCGCCGACGGCACGACGCGAACGATCGAGATCGACGTCGAGGCCCTCGTCTACGGAGCGGACGTGTCTCAAGACATTCGCCTCGTACCGGGCGATCGCATCGTCATCCCCTACCTGCAGAAGATTCGGGTCTACGTGATGGGAGCCGTGCAAAAGCCCGGCCCCGTTGAGTTTCCGAAGGACGAAATCATGACCCTGTTGATGGCGATCACCTCTGCCGGCGGAACCACCGACCGCGCCAACGAATCCAGAATCGAGATTCGGCGGCGATTAGATGGTGGCAAAAGCTCCACCTTCACGGTAAATCTCCGGAAGATCCAGCGAGGTAAGATGGAGGACGTGAATTTACAGCGGGATGACATCGTTTTTGTACGCGAGTCGTTCTTCTGATCCCCTTACGTTCGGCCTCGTTCGGCGGAGACCCCTCATGAGCGAAAATTCCGGCCAGCAAGAGTTCAACCTTCGGGACTACTGGCAGATCCTCTCCCGTCGCAGGTTCATGATCTATACCTGCATCATCGTCACGACGGTGGCTGCTGCGGTCTCGAGCTTCATGGCGACGCCCGTCTATCGGGCGAGTTCCTTGATTGCCATCGAGCGAAAGGTCGCCCGCCTGACGAGCACCGATCTGTCGACCGGCGAAATGTCCTGGCTGGACTATCAGAACTGGTACAACACACAGTACCGGATCATCGAATCCCGCGAAGTGCTCAAGCGAGCCGTCGAAATCCTCGACCTCGCGCATCGCCCCGACGTGCTGCCCGACGCAAAGGAGGCATCGCGCTTTTCGCTCGGAGTTCTGATCTCTCGTGTCAAGAGCTTGCTACCCAACACCAAGACCGACGTGAACTGGGAAAAGGACCCGCTCGACCCGTATATCAAGCTGGTGCGCAGGGGCCTTCAGGTCACGCCGATCAACGCCTCGCACTTGGTCGAGATCTCATATATCTCAGAAAGCCCGGCATTCGCCGCCGAAGTGGCCAATGCCGTCAAGGACGCCTATTCGAGCGCCACTCTGGCCGCAAGAGCCGAAAAGGCGCAGAAGGCGAGCGCGTACTACCTTCGAGAGATCGCCAATCTCAACAGGGATCTGCTGGATGTTCGCCAGAAAATGCAAGTCAGAGCCAAGCTCGAAGGCGTAGGAATCAGCGACGACAAATCCATCGCACTCAAGCGACTCGACGATCTCGACAGCATGTACACGCAGGCCGAGATCAAGGCTTTCGAAGCGCGCAGCCGATTGGACTCTTTGGTCAATCTCGCAGCGCTGGACATCGACGACGTCCGCAGAGACCAAAACATCAAGAACATGCAGCGTGAGATCTCTCAGCTCGAAACGAAACTCGCGGGACTCGAGACGACCTACGGCAAGGAAAACGCCAGCGTCAGGGAAACCACCAGCACGCTCCAAGATCTGCGCCAACGCATGTTGCGCGATGCTGAAGAGCAGAAGAACTCGCTCGTCTCCACGGCACGACAAGAGCTGCGTGCTGCGGAAAGCGCCCGACTCAACCTCGAAAACAAACTCAAGGCGCAGCGCCTAGAAGTCGATCGTGTGGAAAACGCCATCAACTCCTACCAGCAGCTCCAACTGCAAGCCGAGCAACTCCAGGGATCGCTGGAATACCTCATGCGGCGCAAGAACGATGCGCAATTGGCTTCGAACATCAATGAAGACACGACCCACAACGTGCATACCGTCGAGCGCGCGATTCCGCCTGAGATCATCTTCAAGCCGAAGAAGAAACTCAACACGGCCCTAGGATTCATCTTCGGTCTCTTCCTAGGCATCGGCTCGGCCGTGCTGATGGAATACGTGGACAATACGCTCAAGACACCCGACGACGTACGCAAGGTGCTCGGTGCGGCGGTCTTGGGCATGATTCCGGCCGACGGCGCCGCACCGGCCGCCACCACTCGCACCGCCCGGCGCAAGGAGCGGCGAGGAGGGCGACAGCAAGTCCACGACCCCGCGCTCGTTACGGCGAATCAACCGCTCTCACCGACGGCCGAAGCCTATCGCGAATTGCGCACGGCGGTCTTGCTGGCGACGCCTGGGCATCCCCCGCGAGATTTGACCGTCACCTCCTGCCAACCCGGCGAGGGAAAGACGACCACTTCGATCAACTTGGCCGTCGCACTCGGGCAACTCGGCCGACGCGTGCTGCTGGTCGACTGCGATCTTCGCAAGCCGCGCTGCCACCAAGTGCTCAAGGTCCCCGCGCAACGCGGCGTCAGTACCTTCCTGACGGGGCTCAGTTCGCTCGACGGCCTCGTCCAGAAGACCGAAATCGAAAACCTCTCGGTCTTGCCTTCCGGTCCCGTGCCACCGAACCCCGCCGAGTTGCTCGACTCCGATCGTTTCCGGCAACTCGTTACGGACCTACGCGAGATGGATGATTTCGATCACGTCATCTTCGACTCTCCACCCGTCCTTTCCGTGGTCGACCCCATGGTCATCGGACGCCAGACCGAAGGCACGGTGATGGTGATCAAATCGGCCTACACATCGAAGGAAGCCAGCCGGCTCGGTCGCGACAAACTCGAGGGCGGTCAAGTCAATCTATTGGGTATCGTGCTCAACGCGGTCGAAAACGAGCACGTCCCCTACCACTATCGCTACTACCGCTATGGTACGGGACGCGAGCCGGCCACCGCGTCTTCACAGAGCGCGAGGTCGAAGAAAGTAAGCTGACGGAGGAGTCCGGCGTGACGAGGCGCATCGACGCGACTCACGGTGCTTGGGCGCTGCTGGCGGTCATTCTTCTCGGGGTCATTCTCTTCGGCGCCGTCGGGGATCTGCCGCTTTTTCTCCAAGAACCGGCAGGCGATCTTCCGGGATTCAGCAAGCTCGCTCCGCCCCGTTTCGATCTGCGCCTGAATATCCGGCATGCTTTCGTCGGCCTATGCATGGCGCTCGCGGCCATCTCCATCTTCTGCGCGCGGAAGGATGAGCGGCCCGGGCGTGGCTGGACGATCGCCGTCGCTCTCTTTCCCCTTTGGATCGCCTTTCAACTGATACCGCTCCCGGTCGAAATGGTCGAGACCCTCTCTCCGCGAGGGGCCGAAATGGCCCACACGTTCCACCCCGGACCGATCCATGACTGCGAAGGCGAAGTCTTGGTCGCGGCCGAACCGCCGCCTTCGCATCCGCTGACCTTGGACAAGGTCGCCACGCTCGAGGAACTCTTCGTCGTGCTCGCTGCCGGTCTCGTCTTTTTCGCTGCGCGCACCGGCTTTCGCGCCGGCTCGAGCACCCGCCGCCGAGTGCTGACGACCGTCGCGGTTTTCGGCGTGGCGGAGGCCCTCTACGGATTGGCCGTCTGGGCCGGCGGCGGCGGCATCGTGCTTTGGGTCCCGAAGATATCGCACTTCGATGTCGCCACCGGCACCTTGATGAATCGCAATCATTTCGCCGCGCTCCTCTATCTGGCCTTGGCCTGCACTCTGACGCTGCTGGTCACGCGAACGAGCGAGAAACGAGCGAACCACGATCGCGAAAGGGAGACCGCGATCCGCACGACATTGATGCTCTTCGTCGGCGTTCTGCTCGTTGGACTGATGGCGTCTCGTTCGCGTGCCGGCATCGGTATCGGCATCTTGACATTTCTGTCGGCGACGCCGTGGTTGCTCCGCGGACGTGGAGCGGTCAGGGCCGTCGCCGTGGGCATGCTCTTTCTGGTGGCCGTTCCCGCAGCGCTGATGTTGACTCCGGCGATTTACGAGCGCATGGCGGTGGTCGATGAGGAATGGTCGAACGCCTCCGGTCGTGGCGCCGTCTTTCAAATCGGACGGCAGATGGCCGGCGATTTCGCACTGACCGGCACGGGAGCGGGAACCTTC
>JALUUK010000609.1 GCA_027021395.1 Acidobacteriota bacterium | reverse complement strand
CCCCGGCCGCAAGGGGGGGGAGACGATCTCGTTGACCTGGCCACACCGGCGAGACGCCGCCATATCCTCGACGGTGACGCGACCGGAGGAGGACACCGAGCAGGCACGGGCCTGCCCGGTAAGAGTGAGTTCCCTGCGTCGTGGTCGGACGATCAGATCATGCATCACATCTCCGACATCGCCACGGATCCGGCGGCAACGAGGACTGCTGGCCGTGGTGGGCGGACCATTGTCGATGGTACTCGCGGTGGGGTCGACATCCGGGTGGTACTCGAGTCCGATGGCTCGATTGTCACGGGCTTTCCCACGAACCTGCCAAGGAATCCGCGGTAGCCATGGGAAGGCACGTTTTCACTGCGCTTGAGCGCCGACTCACCGGGATTCTCAACGTCCTGTCCGACGAACTCTCTGTGTCAGAGCGGCGAGAGGTAGAGGGCTTCATCGAAGCGAGTGAGTACGGAGTGGCGCTAGAGACGCTCTGCGCACTCTTGGTCGAGGAGAAAAAGCGAATCACTCCGGAGGCGTTTGCTGAGATTAGCGAGCTTGCGGATCTGATGGGGATCCGATCTACCACGATCACCAACGAATTGCAGCTGAGGGTGAGTCCTGGTTGACATGCGTTTCGAGCAGACGCATTGGCTCGATCCTCTCCGCGGTGGTTTCCCTCCTGGCGAGCCTCTCGTCCTAAGCATTGCGTCGGCGAACACGGCCACGAACGCCGAAACTCGCGTCTGGGCTTTCGACCTCGCGGGCCAGGCCGGCGTCGGGGTCGAGCCCTCCCTAACCCTGGAACTTCACCAAGGATGCGCGCCGACGTACGACGAGCTCGCGTCCGATTCTCTCCTTGCCACAAGGGAGGGAGGAGGCTCCCTCTGGAGCTCCAGGAAGAGCAGAAGCGCAGTTGAAATCGCATTCGGGCACTGGAAGAAGCATGGAAGTGAGTTCCCAGAGTTCTAGAACGCGAAGCAGTACGTCGAAGGGGCAACCGGTTCGTCTCGAGCCCACCGGCCGGGACGCTGGCGAAGACACGCGCGAACGGCGACACCCTGTTATGTGATCCGGGGTTGAACACATTCGCCGTGCGCGGTGCTGATGGTGCACCTCGAACGATGTTCCGACCAGAGGCCGGGATGGACTACTGGAATGGGCAGTAGTGTGACAGCATACCCGTGCCCGCATTGCGGAAACCTCACGCTCGGAGAGCCACCGCCGGAGACTTTCGAAGTGTGCCCCGTTTGTTATTGGGAAGACGACGACGTCCAATACCGGGATCCGGAGTTTCGGGGTGGAGCCAACAAGGTAATCCTTTGTGAAGCACGAACAAACTACGCTTCATTCGGTGCGTCCGCAGAGGGGTTTGGTGGTCAGGTCAGAACGCCCCGGCTGGATGAGTTGCCTGGGCACGCGGGCTGAGCAGCAGCACACGGCAGCGGTCACCCTACCCTCGTAGCGGTCGAGGCTGAACGCCTGTGTCCTGGCGCTACCGCGTCTTGACGATGAAGGCCTCGATGGTGCGCATTCCGGCCTGCTGGTCGCGCTTGGAGAGCTTCTCGATCGCCTGAACCATTCTTATCAGGCGGCGATTCTTGATCGCCCCGTTCCTCCAGATTCCCGCCCCTTGAGACCAAAGAGCTCGTCGGCGGAGACGTCCAGGATCTCGCAGAGCTAGACGATGAGCTTGCCGTGGAGGCGCAGCCGGCCCCGCTCATAGTCGGAGACGACGGGCTGGGTCACG
>JALUUK010000608.1 GCA_027021395.1 Acidobacteriota bacterium | reverse complement strand
GAACGATGTCGAGTTGCAGAAATCCAATATCTTGTTGATCGGGCCCACCGGAACCGGCAAGACGCTCCTCGCACAGACGCTCGCTCGCATGCTCTCGGTGCCCTTCGCGATCGTCGATGCCACGACGTTGACCGAGGCGGGCTACGTCGGTGAGGATGTCGAAAACATCCTGCTCAAGTTGCTGCAAGCCGCCGGCAACGATGTCGAGAAAGCCCAGCGGGGCATCATCTATGTCGACGAGGTCGATAAGATTGCCCGGAAGGGCGAGAATCCGTCCATCACCCGGGATGTGTCGGGAGAGGGCGTTCAGCAAGCTTTGCTGAAGATTCTCGAAGGGACGGTGGCCAACGTTCCGCCGCAAGGTGGCCGTAAGCATCCCCATCAAGACTTCGTTCCCATCGATACGACGAATATCCTCTTCATCTGTGGGGGTGCTTTCGTCGGTCTCGACAAGATCGTCGAGCAACGCCTTGGAAAGCGTACGGTCGGATTCAAAGCGGAGATCAAGCGCGGGGAAGAGAAAAAAGCCCTCGCCAATACCTCGGTCGGCTTGACCCAGCCCGAGGACCTCGTGAAGTTCGGGTTGATTCCCGAATTCGTCGGCCGGCTGCCGGTCAACGCGACGCTCAATGATCTCGACGAGGACGCGCTGATTCAGATTCTAACCAAGCCGCGCAATGCGTTGGTCAAGCAGTACAAGAAGATCTTCGAATTCGAAGAAGTCGAACTCGAGTTCACTCCCGAAGCGCTTCAGGCCATTGCTCGTCGCGCGCAGATTCGTAAAATCGGCGCTCGCGGGCTTCGCCTGATTCTCGAAGAGATCATGCTCGATTTCATGTACGAAATCCCCTCGTCATCCGAGAAGAGACAGTTGACCATCACTCGCGACTTCGTCGAACGGTTCGACAGGCGAGACGAGGATGATGATGCCTCGCTGCAACTAGTAGAGAAGGCCGGATAGTTTCGCCCGGCACCGACCGGTGGTGTCGGATCGCCCCAAGCGGCGTGTTTCTTTCACCGGATGCAGCACCTTCGTGAAGTACCCGTGATTTGAGATGGCCGATCAATCCACCCAAACTCTTCCTATGCTTGCGCTGCGGGATGCCGTGGTCTTTCCGCAGACGATGGTGCCGTTCGTCGTGGGACGAAAGTCCTCGCTAGAAGCGTTGCGACGAGCCAAGACCGAGCAGAATCGTATTTTTCTCGTTTGCCAGAGAGATCCCGCGGTCGATGAGCCGACACCCCATGAAGTGCATACGGTCGGCACCATCGCCGAGGTCGTTCAGTCTCTCGAAGTCAAGAGCGGAAACCTGCGGGTCTTGGTGAGCGGCCTAGCGCGCGCGCGGTCGCTGGAAGTACGTGAGTCCGATGAAGGAGGCTTTCTCGTGGCGGAAGTGCGAACGCTTCCGACGATAGCCGGCCCGCAGACCGCTGATGAGATTCGCGAACTTGCCGCCCGTGTCGTGAACCTCTTTGAAGAGCACGAGCGCAAACGCCGCGCGCGGTCATCGGAAAGAGTGCTTTCCGGTCTGGATGCGTCGGATCCCGAGCGCGTTGCCGATACGGTGGCAGCGCAGATCGTCCTGCCGGCCGAGATGAAGCAGGATCTTCTCGAGCGTTTGATGCTCGGAGAACGGCTCCTTCGGCTCGAGCAGTTGATCGTCGGCGAGAACGAAAAGCTCGATCTCGACCGGAAGATCAGTGATCGCGTACGGGGGAACCTGGAGAAGTCACAAAA
>JALUUK010000607.1 GCA_027021395.1 Acidobacteriota bacterium | reverse complement strand
CGAGCAGATGCAACGGCAGCCGAACATCGGCCACGCCGTCCGGCCGTTTCGGATCGAGCGGCATCTGCGCGACGACATGGTCGTTGATGGAAATCGTGATCTGAGAGCGGTGAGGCAGCAACGAGATCGAATTCGTAAACTCCAGATGAAGTTTCGCCTGATGCAGATGCAGCCTCGAAGACAGCGGCACGAAGATCGTATACTCGCTGCTGCTCGTTCTGAGCATCAGCGGTCCTTCATCGGGGATCAGGTCGCTCAGCGGAATGCGGTACGACCACTCGCCGGGATCGAGACCGCGCTCGGCGGCTAGAGAAGTCTGTGTGGGCCAAAGATTTCCGAGCAGCAGGGCGGTGACGACCACGATGCTGCGCGTGACGAAGGCTTTGGCCTCTTCGGCCACGGGATTTGTTTGCGCTGGAGTTTCGAGCGTTGGAGAAATGGCGGCGTCCTCTCGAGGGGGAGATTCCAAAGGAAGTGTCAGAGGAGCGGAGTCCGTCTGTGGTTCTGTCGCCGGAGCCGGTTCATCGATCACCGGAACCCCTTTGACGTCGAGCGTGGTGAGCAGACGCGATGGGATCAGCGTGCGTGCGAGAGCGAAGACATGATCGCGAAAACCGGGAAGAGCGATCGTGATGAAATAGCCGAAGCCGGCAAGGATTCCCAGCTGCTGCTTGCGTCGATCCAGGAACTTCACCCATCGATCGGAATCGCCTTGGACGAGAGAGACGATCTCGGCCTTGTGGCGGGTGTGCTCCGGTTCGAAACGGCAACCGCCCAAGACTCGGCCGTCGTTCCCACGGCGCAGATGAAGTAAGCGGATCGGCAGCCGCGAGGTGCTGATCTTCGCCGTGTCGTCGATCAGCAGCGTGCATCGGCCGGAGTGGTCTTGCAGGATGCGCTCGGCGGCGCGCATGAAACGCGGCTCGAAACTCAGCCCGGCTCCACCGATCGAAAGGTCTTTGACGCGGCAGGGAACGCCGTAACCATGGATGAAGATCTCGGCTGCAATATCGGTCGGAATACGAGTCGTCGTGCGACGTTGCTTGCGTTCGTAAAGAGAGCCGATGGCGGCGATGAGAATCAGAAGATTGAAAGCGGCCCATCCCAAGGTGATCAAGGTCGCATCGAGCTCTTCCGGCACACGAAATACTCGAAAGATCCCCATGGCCAAGGCAGCAAGCGTGACGGCGAAGAGTGCATAGAAGGGGCGAGAAAGCGGCGAAATGAAGTCTTGATTCAGTTGCTCGCCCTTGGGTGTGACCATGAAGCTTGGAGCCCGGGGCTTGAGCACGACGCGAACGATGCCCGGCAACGCATAGACCGCTTGGGCCATCTCGTAGAGTTCCGAGATGAGAAACCAGCGAACCTTCCCGAAAAGGCGGTCTGAAACCAAGACGGCCGCGACGACATGCGGCAGTGCGTAGGCGAGAAACTCGGTCAAATTCGCATCGTAGATCTTCAGGCCGAAGATCAAGAAGGCGACGGGTGCGAAGAGGAATGCGAGGCGCGCGTAGGAAAAGAACCAGAAGAAAGAAGAGGTGATGTAGCAGATCTTCTGCCGCACCTCGAGGCCTTTCATGCGCAAGGGATTTTTCAGCAGGAAGATCTGAACCATGCCCTGCGCCCAACGCACTCTCTGAACGATGAATCCCGTAAACGTTTCCGGCGCGAGTCCGGAGATCATCGGCCGGCTGATATAGGCGCTGTGATAGCCCTTGGCGTGAAGTTCGAGTGCCGT
>JALUUK010000606.1 GCA_027021395.1 Acidobacteriota bacterium | reverse complement strand
TAAGAAGCGGATCGGCAATCTGCCGCAAGCGTGGCGCCGTCCTGAAGCGGATCGCCGTGAAGTGGCCGCGTGGTTCGCCGTTGCCAATGCACTCTTGAACTTGGATGAAACGATCAACGACTGACATGATGCATACACCAAATGCAGCGGAACGGCGGCTGTCGCAGCGAGTCATGATGCGCCGCGAACTATTCCAGCGCGTCGGTTGCGGGCTCGGCGGATTCGCTCTGGCCGAACTCTTGCGAGATGATTTGCGGGCCGGCACCGACGCGGCGGGTCGCTGCGACCCGCTGGCGGTTCGACCGCCCCATTTCCGGCCGCGCGCCAAGAGCGTGATCTACATCCACCTCGTCGGTGCACCCTCGCATCTCGACCTGTTCGATGCCAAGCCGGAACTTCAGAAACACCACGGCGAGCCGTGCCCGGAGGAACTGTTCGAGGGGAAGCAATTCGCCTTTATCCGCTCGCGACCTCGCATGCTCGGTACGCCGAAGCTGCGGCGATTCCGACTGCGCCGATGCGGAGAATCGGGAGCCACCATTTCCGACCTGATGCCGCACCTGCAGAAAGTCGCCGACGAACTCTGTTTCATCAAGTCGCTTCATACGAACGAGTTCAACCACGGTCCGGCTCAGATGCTGCTGCTCTCCGGCTTCGCGCGCTTCGGCCGTCCGTCGATCGGCTCCTGGGTCACCTATGGACTCGGCACCGAGAACCGCAATCTCCCCGGGTTCGTCGTGCTGATTACCGGCCTGGTGCTCGGGGCCGGAAGCCCGGCCTGGGGAAGCGGTTTCTTGCCCACGGTGTATCAGGGGATCGAATTCCGCAGCCAGGGGGACCCCGTCCTGTTCCTCTCGAATCCGCGCGGCGTCGATCGGGAGACGCGCCGGCGCGTGATCGACACGACGAGGCAATTGAACCAGGCCGCGCTCGCCGACGTCGGCGATCCGGAGATCGCGACACGTATCGACCAGTATGAAATGGCGTTTCGCATGCAGTCTTCCGTCCCGGAACTGATGAGCATCGACGGTGAACCGCCCGAGATCCATGCGATGTACGGCACGCAACCGGGCAAGACGAGCTTTGCCAACAACTGCCTTCTCGCTCGGCGACTCGTCGAACGCGGTGTTCGCTTCGTTCAACTCTTCGACCAGGGTTGGGACATGCATAACGGTCTGTTGACGCGGCTGCCGAAGAAGTGCAAGGAGGTCGACCGGCCGATCGCCGCGCTCATCCGGGATCTAAAGCAGCGCGGACTGCTCGATGAAACCTTGGTCGTGTGGTCTTCGGAGTTCGGCCGAACTCCGATGGCTCAGGGCAAGAACAGCCTCGGGATCTCGGCCGCGGTCGGTCGCGACCATCACCGCGACGCGTACACCGTGTGGCTTGCCGGCGGTGGTGTCACTCCCGGGTGCTCATACGGCGCCACCGACGACATCGGATACTCGATCGCCGAGAATCCGGTCCACGTCCACGATCTCAACGCGACCATCCTCCACCTGCTGGGACTGGACCACGAACGACTGACGTTCCGCTACCAGGGACGCCAGTACCGGCTGACCGACATCCACGGCAATGTCGTTCACGACATCATCAGCAACAATGCGGCCGAGAGTTGACGTTGTCGAGCGAAGCGAGGCAGTCCGGCCTATTCCGGCTCGCGTTCATTGTGTTGTTCCGGCACCGCAGCACGTGTGGATCCCGCGACTGGACGACGCGACGCACGGCGAACAACTTC
>JALUUK010000605.1 GCA_027021395.1 Acidobacteriota bacterium | reverse complement strand
GCCGAAGTGGCGGAATTGGCAGACGCGCATGGTTCAGGTCCATGTGGGGGTCACCCCGTGAAGGTTCAAGTCCTTTCTTCGGCACCAATAAACTCCTGCCTCAAACACCCCCGCATCCCCATCCACCAGAAGAACATGGGTAACCGCTCTCGAGCGCTTCCTCGCCCTAGAACGCCTCGTATGCGAGTTCGGCCCGAGGAGCGCAGGCCAAGGTGCGAGCAGCCAATCCAAGCACAAGGCATGGCTCTACGCGGTCTTACTCTTCCTGCCTACCCGAGAAGAGAGATTGGAACCGATTGCGGACGCTCCGCCAACAGGTCTTCCCGCTGCAGTGCCTCGTGATCTACCCCCTCCAAGGCGCTCAAATCGGGAAGGTGCTCGGTCGGGCGGTGCTCGAGAATGTCCCAGTACTTGATCGTCTTATAGACGGTGGGTGATTTTCCGCAGCCACCAAAAAATTCGAGATCTCCATCAGATGACAATCGAATCTCCACCGATCGGTCCTCTTGTTTGAGCCAGAGATTCGCCTGTACGTGCCATCGCTCGCCATCGATAAAAACAGGTCCTCCTGAGGCCGATCCTAAACATCTGGTCTTCTTTTGCGAATTCAGGAGTTGAATACAGTTCGGCACAAGGAAACGAACGGTCACGAAGTTTCCTCGGACCAGAATGTCGCTCCACCGATTGCTCGTGCTGGCGAAACGAAATCCTCCACCGGACTTCATTGCCTCCGGCACGGGCGAACCAAGGCCGTATGTCGGCTTCGGCGGCCCGACACTGACCAGAAGCTCCGCCCGCCAACCAGACCATGAGATCGAACGATCGCGTCCAACACTCTTGTTGCCGGAATGCTCGATTTTCGCAAACAGGATTTGACGCTGCCTGTTCCACGTGACTTTCATCGTCATCTCCCCTCCTGTCTCCTTTTTGCGTCCCATTGGAGTTTACCAAAGATATCGCAGCCGATGGAAGTCGATATCCCGCCGCATGGAGCCGATGGAAGCCCGCCGTTTTCGGGACGAGCGTCTGGAGTCGGACGATATCTCCACCGTCGGAAAGAAGAAGCAGTTCGCGGGTCGCTGGTCTTTCCGAGCGCTCGAAGGTCCGCGCAGGCGGCGAAGTCGCTCGTAAGGCCGGTGTGGCATCGATTGCGGTGTGCTCGGCGAATTCGGCGCTGCCTGTGATATAAGGAAGCTGATGGAGTGCGACGTGGATGCCCGGGAAGTAGAGGTGTCTTCTTCGGTAGCGGGTTCAGGAATCGAAGCTGCGAACCGCGCCGGAACGATGGACCGGCGATGTCCGAGATCGAGTCCGTGGTCCGTGGTACATCGTGTCGTGTTTCTTGAGCAGAAGGGGTATCGCAGAGATGGGTGAATCGGCGCAAGTGCCGCGGGTGGGGATGTTTGCCACGGTCAGGAATCGGCGGGGGGTGATCTCGGCGGTGGCGCCGTTCGATGGCGATCGGGGTCGGCTTCACTTGGTGCACGTCGAGTACAAGGACGACGGGTCGCCGGTCGAGGAGAGACTCCTTTGGGAGCTTGAACCGCGGCGACGACTGCTCGAACCGACGGCACTCCCACAGGTGGGCGCGGCGGATGTGTCTCATAGTCGTTGACAGGCTCCGGCACTTCCACAGGGCGTTTGAGTGCGAGAGATGACGGGTATGCGAGCGGTCATGGGACGCGTCGGAGTTTCGGTGGTCGGTGTTGGTCTTTTCATGCTGCTGTCTGCCCGAAGTG
>JALUUK010000604.1 GCA_027021395.1 Acidobacteriota bacterium | reverse complement strand
AATGCCCCAAAGACGTACAAGGTCATTATGTACTCGGATGACGAATGTGTGCAAGTTGTTTCGAAACCGCCCGCGCGCTCATTGCGCTCGCCTGCATCGAAACCCGCCGAACTCGTGTTGGTTCAGGGAAATGCACTTTCGCTATTTCTTCGCCTCCCCCTTCTCTCTCCCGACAGCCTAAGCCGGTCGAACACCCCCGCAAAGCAGCCTCACCCCCCGACATCGCCCCTCTCATTTCTCGGATCCGCATACAATGTCCCGAACGGGAATGAGGAGCGGAGCGTGATCAGCTATCGCAAAGAATTGTGGCTCGAAGTGCCGACTCGACGCGGCTTCATCAATATCACGCCCAAGATCGAGGCATGTCTCGCCGAGAGCAGAGTGGCTGAAGGACTGCTGCTGGTCAACGCGATGCATATCACGGCCTCCGTCTTCATCAACGACGATGAAAGCGGCTTGCACCACGATTACGAGCAATGGCTCGAAAGACTCGCGCCGCACGAACCGGTCGACGCCTACCGCCACAATGTCGGCGAAGACAACGCCGATGCCCACATGAAACGACAGATCATGGGGCGCGAAGTCGTCGTCGCGATCAGCGAGGGCCGCCTCGATCTCGGACCCTGGGAGCAGATCTTCTATGGCGAATTCGACGGACGCCGTCGCAAGCGTGTGTTGGTGAAAATCATCGGAGAGTAACGAGCGGATGCGATGATGTAGCCGTATCCCCCTCTTCTGTGCCGATCCCCGCACTCACCTGCAAGAAATGAACGAGCCCATCCCAAGTGAGCAGGAGTTTCCATGAGCACGAATCCCCCGCAGCAAGCGAAGATCATCATCGTTCAATATCCCGGTTTTACCCCCACTACGACACTCTCTCCACCTTGCGGCAAGGTGCATATGGCGCTCGCTTTCAAGAAGCTCGACTATGAGGTCCTCGCTCTTTCCTCGCCGACACAGGTCAAGCGCTATAACCCGCGGGGACGTCTTCCTGTGCTATCGATCGACGATGAGTTGATTGTCGATAGCAGCGATATCTTGACCGAACTCGATCGACGTTTTCTCCATTCTCCCATGCTCCCCGAAGAACCCATTGATCGCGCCCGGGCTAGTATGCTCGAGGACTGGGCCGATGAGGTGCTTTATTTCTACGACGTCTGGTACCGCTGGCTGGATCCTCGGAACGCAAAGCGGATGAAGCGCGAAGTTCTTGCCCATCTTCCCATCCCATTCCGCTGGCTCGTGCCTCCGCTAGCGGCTCGCGAAGTGCGCCGACGCGCACGGGGTCAGGGCATCGGCCTCAAAGAGCCCGCGGCCGTCCGCAGGGAATACCGCGAGTGTCTCGACTGTCTCGTCGAGCTTCTGCGCTATGACGACTATCTCGTCGCCGGGCGCATGACCCGAGCAGATTTCGCTGTGTGCGCAGTGCTAGACCAGCTTCGCATTCCGCGCCTTACGCCCGACGCCGCCGCTGAGATCGATGCGCGACCTGAAGTGGTGGCTTGGCTAGAGCGAATCCATCGACATATCCCCAATGCCGTGACCGGAGAAAGAACGGAATGACCCCGCATCAATTCGTAGGGTCCGCGGCTCCGCGCACGCGCTCGAGTTCGTCAAGGGCATAGGCTCTACCGTTCTTGACGACGAGAACCACCGACGTGCTGTTCTCGATCTTTTCCAGAGGGTTGGCCTCGAGAACGACAAAATCGGCAAGCTTGCCCTCTTCTATCGAACCGAGATCACCGTCGAGTCCGAGCGTCTCGGCGGGAAAGAGCGTCGCGACACGCAGCGCCTCGAGCGGCGTCATCCCGCCCCGCACGAAGGTCCGAATCTCCCAATGCGGACCGAGACCTTGCATCTGCCCGTGGCCGCCAAGACAAACACGACCCCCGGCGTCCATGAGCCGCTTCGCGCTCTCGGCCACCTCGACGAAATGTCGCCAATCTTCTTCCGGCGCCATCACCGAGCGAATGCGCGTCAGAGGTTCGAGCACCGAAGCCGGGACATAGCGGCGCAGTTTCTCATCGCGCCAAACCTCTTCGTGTTGATGAAACCATAGATCGCCCGACAACCCGCCATAGGCGACGAGCAACGTCGGTACATAGGCCGTCTCGCTCGCCGCCATCAGTCGCAGGACATCATTGTAGAGCGGGGCGATCGGCAAAGAATGTTCGATCGTCGTATGGCCGTCGAGAATCATCGTCATGTCCATCTCTAGGTCACCGCCGCCTTCGGGCACCACCATCATCCCCTCTTCGCGCGCAGCGGCGATCAGCCATTGACGCTGTTCACGCCGCGGCTGCATGTAGCTCTTGACCGTGAATGCGCCGAGAGCCTTGAGTCGACGAACGTGACGCCTCGCATCTTCGAGGCTCTCGATCTTCGCTCGGCCGGGAAGATCCGCACCATAGAGAATGAAACCGGTCGAAAAGATACGCGGCCCGATGATCAAACCCGCCTCGACCATTTCCGCCTGGCTGAACACTTCCTGCGTTGCCGCCGAAGGGTCGTGCGTCGATGTGATGCCGTAGGCTAAGTTGGCGAGGTACTTCCAGGGACGAGTCGGCAGAATATCGAGCGCGCTGTAGTGCAGGTGAGCATGCATGTCGAAGAGCCCCGGAATTACGGTACGCCCGTGCAAATCGACGACTCGAGCATCCATCGGTACGGCATATTCTCCCATCGCACCAACCGCGACGATACGATCCTGGTCTACCACGATCATGCCGCGTTCAATGACTTCGTCGCCGCGCATGGTGATCACGCGTGCTCCCTGGTAGACCACCTGCTCGGATGGGCGGGCGCGAGGCAATTGCAGATCGATGGTCAGTGTTTGCGCCGCGGGAAGCTGCTGCGGGAGGGCTTGATCTTCTCCGCTCTGCTCTGAAGCCTTGTCTCCCTCAGGCCTCGCCATCGCATCCGCCAAGCTCACGCGATGATAGGCTGCGGCGAAACTCCATGTGACGAATTCTCCTCGGCTCGCCCAGTTCAACCACTCACCGCCTTCGCGCGAAAGCCTGACCACCGGCACGGCCGCGCCCTCAGTGGATACGTCGACGGTGCGACTTTCCAGCGGCGGCATCGCGGTGAGATAGGCGTCGTGCGCTTCGTGGTACGCCACCCACTTCCCGTCGGGCGAAACCACGGCTTCCTCCGCTTTTTGCCAGCGGAGGTGCGTTCGCCGATCGGTCCCGTCGAGTTGCACCGAGATGAGCACGCTCTTCGGCGGTGAGAAGGGCTTTTGCGCTGCTTCGTCTTCTAGGTAGAAGATGCGCTCGCCGTCGGCCGAGAAGGTCGGTCGCGCCATGCGGCGATTCGTACCACGGTTGCTCGTCCCGATGATCGCGTGACGCTCCCCGCCGTCCGCCGACATCCACGAGATTTCGTGCCAGATCTCGTCACCGAGATCCCCTCCGCGTACCGCCGTCCCCCCGCCCTCGAGAAAAACCAGCTTCGTGCCGTCGGGAGAAAACGCGGGGTTGACATAGTGACCGGGAGTCGAACTGACGCGTTTGAGCGCCGTGAGCGCACCTTGCTCCCACTTTGCCGTCCAGATGTGGCCGCCGGTGCTGTCGTTCCAAGTGACGAAGGCCAGTCGGTCGCCGGAGCGCGAAAAAGCGGGCGAGAACTCGAAGTCCGCCAGTTCCGTCAGGCGGTAGGGCTCACCGTCCGGCAGCGCCATGGCATAGAGATGCCCCATCGCGGCGAAGACCAGCCACCGTCCGTCCGGAGACTCCACCGGCCAACGGATCACCTTCGCCTGCACGCTCTCACCCCCCAAAGGAACTTCAAAGCGCAATGCCTCGGTCACCGTCTGCTCGACCCGGGCCGTAAACGGTACGGCGATCCGCGTACCGTCAGCGATGTTCCAACGCCAGATTTTCCCCTCTGCGCTCGCCAAGATGGCCGAGCCGTCGGGAGTCCAAGCGTAGCCGGGAAAGGTGCCGTGAAACGCGAATCCCTCCTGATTGTCGCGCTGCAGCCCGCTCGCTAGCCGGCGAATGCGTTTCGTCTCGAGGTCCAAGACCTCGAGTACGGTCTGCGCATCTTCTCTGCGAATGAAGGCTAGTGCGCCGCCGTCGGGAGAAAGCATCGGTGCGCTCGACCCCCCCACTTCCTTCAGTAGCGGAAGATTCTGCCCGGTGATGAGGTCGAGGCGCTTGATTTGCCAGATCCCTTCATAGACGTCGCGGTTGTAGCGGAAGCGTGCATCCCGCGCTGCGTAGTAGATGTAGCGTCCATCCTCGGCAAAAACGGGATCCGCGGCATCGGGTTGTGCATCGCTTTCGGTCACGCGCATGCCTTCGCCGCCTTGCAGATGCCAAAGGAAGAGTTCTACCGTCGCCAAGGAAGACGTATCGGTGATGCGCTTGCGCCCGAGCAAATACACCCCATCGGGCGACCACGCAGGAGAATTCACGGTGGACACGGTTTCGTGGCTGATCTGCTGCGCATTCCGCCCATCGGCATCGATGATCCAGAGATTCTCCATGCCGCTGCGGTCGCTAGCGAACGCAATGCGTGTGCCGTCCGGACTCCACCGCGGTTGCACGTCGTAGGCCGACCCCTTGGTCAAGCGCTGCGCCACCCCACCCTCGATCGGAAGCAGATAGAGATCACCAAGCAGCGAAAAGACGATGCGTTCGCCGTCAGGGTGTACGTCGAGACTCAGCCACGTTCCCTCGTCCGTGGCGAAACGCACTGTTTTGCTCGGGCCGTGCGCCTCCTCTACCGCCCAAGGTCGCGCACCGAGAAAAGAGATCCCCCATGCAAGCACCAGCCCCACGCTCAACGCCCGAAAAGACTTCGGAATCATCCCGAACCTCCGTTTGTGATCCGGACTCGAGAGGCCGCCCCGCGAGCCGCTCAGCCTGGATTCCTGCCGACGTAGCCCAGACTTTCCAAACTCTCCATGGTCTCTTTGTCGACGCTCTCGCCTTCCGTTTCGTGCATTTTCGAGATCGCCACGGCAGCCTCGATTCGCTTGCGCAGGGCCTCGCTCATCGCGGCTAGCAGATCTTCGTGGGAAGCACTGAGATCGACGGTCTCTCCCGGATCGCGATCGAGATCGAAGAGCAACTCCTCGACCTGCCCCTCTCCCCCCTTCTTGGGCGCCCGGCGTATGTACTTGTATTGGTCGCGCCAAAGCGCGACGACGAGTTCACCGTCGTGCCCTATCGTCGCGGCGAACGCTCCTCGGCCCCTCGGCTCAGCATCGGTTCTCCAAAGGGGCACGAGGGATTCCCCCTCACCGAAGCGATCCGTAACACCCGCAAGATCGAGCAGGGTTGCCGGAAGATCCGAAACCGAGACAGGCCCCTTGACCACACGCCCGCTGGGAATCCGCCCGCTGCCGCGGATGATCAGCGGAACACGAGAGACCTCTTCAAAGAGTGTATTCCCGTGATCGAATTCCGATCGCTCGAAGATCTCCTCACCGTGATCCGAGGTCACGGCGACAATGGTCTGCTCGTCGAGCCCGTTCTCGGAAAGCCATGCGAGAACCCTCTCCACCATCGTATCCGTCCAAGCCACCTGTCCATCGTAGAGATCGCGGTAGGCGCGAATATCGGAGAGAGCCGGAGGGAAGAGCGAAACCTTGAAACGGTAGTAGTCGGAGATCGGAACCCGCGCCTGAGGCCACGAGAAGCCGATCTGTTCGGCATCCGCCCAACGCGAGCGAAAGGCTTTCGGTGCGTGATAGGGCTGATGAGGCGCGTAGGTGTGAACGAAGAGAAACCATGGTCCCCTCCTGCCCGCCCATTCCAAATCTTCAAGCGTTGCATCGAGCGTTGCCGGAAGAGAACCTCGCAAGTCGGAACGATAGATGCGAAAACCCTGATCGAATCCGAAATGAGCGGAAACCCAACCGTTTTCGGTCAGTGCAACGCTGCGATAGCCTTCCGCCGAAAGACGCTCGGCGAGCATCTCGATGGATTGAGACCCTCGAATCGGCAGGCGACGGTCTGGGAAGAGATAGCCGCGCACGTCACCCATGTTCGGAAGAACTCCGTGGGCTAGCGGCGAAAGCCCGGAGAGCATCGAAAAATGCGAGGGCAGGGTCCACGCCGACGGAGCCTCCGCGCGATCGAAACGGACTCCTTCCCCGGCCAAGCGATCGAGCGCCGGGGTGGTATCGCGCCCCGATCCGTACGATCCTAGTCGATCCGCCCGCAGGGTATCGAGCGAGATCAACAGGATATTCGGGCGAGAATCTGCAGAACGCCGCGTCGCGCTTCCTAGCCGTGCGGGCTTCGAAAAACGTGCTCCATCCACCTGCTGCACGCCCCGCAGACGATTCCAGAGCCCGACCGGATGGATCGAAAACTCGAGTCTGCACTCGGAACCGGCGATCCCTTCCGGAAGTTCCAAACGATGAGGCGTCCAGCGCTCGACATCTTCGATGCTGCGATCACCGCTTCCATGAACGACATCGAGCAGAGTCGTACCTTCTCCCACGCCACCGACGATCTTCACGATGAAACGTGCCCGCTCTCCCTCCGAAAAACCGGTGGCGACTTCCACTTGCGATCCGGATGGAAACGTCTCGATGAAGCGTGTCGACTCGGCGACGACGCGTTTCTCGACTTCGGCGCCACGATAGATGGACCCCAAGACCGGTTCGGGGTCGTCAAAAGCCTTTTCGGCAAGAAGCCTCGGCCGGTAGGCCGAGGCGAACGCTTGTTGAGCCTCCTCGTATTCAGCTCCCCGCAGCTCGAGTCGTTCCAAGGTCGCTAGCCACTGGTAGTGGGATCCGAGCAGGGTCGCGTTCGTACGGGATGCTCTTCGATAGTGCTCGAGCGCGCGACGATCGTCTTTCATCGCGGTGTAGTAGAGGCCTAGGTAGTACTGCGCCTTGGGATACTCGGCCCCCTGCTTCTTCGCTTCCGCCACGGAGCGCTCGAGATAGAGCCTTCCTTTTTCCCAAACTCCCGCCAAGAGATAGGCGTATCCCACTTCCGCCTGCACGACCGCATCGCCCTTGGCGTATCTTTGCAGCACTTCAGCAGACTGGAGATAGAGCCCGAGTATTCCGAGCTTCTTCGCCAACGCGCGGGCGATCGACTTGTTGTCGGGATGCTTTTCGAGTCCTGCGGCAAGCCACTCACGAGCCTTGCCGATGCGATCCACGGCTTCGGCGACCCGCGCGGCCATCAATATCATTTCGGGATCGTCTTCTGCGGCAGCCTCGGCAAAAACCTCGATCGTCTCGTCTTCGAGGCCCTGCGCACTGGTGGCGGCCTCCGACAGAAGAGCCCAAGTCTCCGGCGTACGAGGCCGATCCATCAAGGCCCGAAACGCCCGTTCCGCTTCGCCCCGCTCGATCCACTGCGCAGCCTGTCGGTTTCGGTCGACGCAAGCGCTGAGCGCCATGATGAGCAACAGGAATAGAATCCCCAGTCGTCGGCGACTCGACAACGCCATCGAGCATCTTCGATCGAACATTCTCTCAGACTCCCCTAGAACGAGTCGGCGCGCTTCGTTCGAAAACCATGACCAGCCATTCGCCGTCCTGACGCACGCTCTCGAGCCGGGCACCGGCTTCTTGCCAAGCGGTGGCCACGGCTTGACGGTCCTTGTCGAGAAAGCCCGAGACGATCGCTTTCCCGCCGGCCTCGAGCATGTGATGAAGGGCGGTTGCGCCGCGCACGAGCGCGCTCTTATGAATGTTCGCGGCAATCAACGCAAAACGCTCTTTCTTGGGCACCTCGCCCCACGACCCTCGCATGAGCCGAACCTTGTCTTGCACCCCGTTGATGCAGAAATTCTCTTGCGCCACATCGAGAACCATGGGATCACGATCCATCGCCAGAATGGGTCCGGAGCACGTCATGGCCGCCGCGACGGCCAGAATTCCCGAACCCGTACCGAGGTCGAGAACCGCCCCGCGTCCACCATGGCGGTCGATCTCTTCGAGGCAAAGACGCGTCGTAGCGTGCTCACCCGTACCGAATGCGCGCCCCGCCGGCAGCAGGATCCGATGGTGCCCCCCTTTCGTGGGCTCGGGAAAGTCTTCTTCCCGACCGGCGACGATGAAGGACCCGGCTCGGATCGGCGCCCGGGGCGCGAGCGATGCATCGAGCCATCCGGGATCTCGTATCTGCTCGACGGCGCGTGTCGACTCGTCGCTCCGCGAGACCCAGC
>JALUUK010000603.1 GCA_027021395.1 Acidobacteriota bacterium | reverse complement strand
GAGGAATGCTGAAGAGGCACCCGCTCGAACCGGAGAGCACCATGGGATAGTGATTCCCGAGAGAACCGCCTATCATGGTCCCAGCCGGTTTTTCGGCCGGCACGAGAATGGAGGAAAGAGAGAATGGAAGACGACCGAAACCCGTTACCGGAGGGCGCGATCTCGCCCGCTGATCCCAAAGACCCCATCTTGATCCTGATCTTGGCGCTGTTCCTCGGGCCGGTGGCCTATTTCGTCTATGGCCAATGGCAGAAGGGACTTGCCGGTCTTCTCTTGCACATATGTTTGATCGTCTTCGCGATCATGACCTGTGGTGTTGGGGCGATGCTTTTTCCCCTCGCCGCCGTGGCCATCCTGATCGATGCCTACATGCAGGCCAAGGTTCTCAGTGAAGGCAAGGCATTGGGGCAGTGGACGTTTTTCACTTCTCATCTCTAGGAGTCCGGCTGCTGGAAAGATGTCGGACAGCGGTTGCGGCGCTAGGCCGTTTGCGCGTGCATCCGGGTTGGTTTCGCCGTGAATTTTCTGCTGCACGAGGCCGCTACGTTGCGCTCCAAGGCAGAGAGGCGGCCGCTGCGGCGAGGCGGGCGGCTCCGAGAATGGTGATCTCGGAACTCGGGTGGGGAATCGGCAGATGATGCAGCTTTTTCCCGAGCAGATGGCGTAGGTGAGGGCTTTGCGCACCACCGCCCGCGAGCAGCACGGAGCGGTCCCGCGGCCCGGCGAGCGCGGAAAGCGCCTCGGCCACCCTTTCGACGTAGAGGCCCGGCCGGGCATCGCCGAGCGCGATCGCGCGCGCGAGGATTCGGGCGGAGTCGTCGGCCGTCGAAGCGGGTCGATCGCTGCGGCTCGCCACCCCATCGCCGGCGATCACGGGGATTTCAATCAATCGCCGCTCGTTCCAAGGCTGCGCGGCCGAGGTCCAAAGCGGCGCGCGCCGCGCGCCCTCGGGGATCTGCTCACCGGCCGAGCCGGAGCGCATGGCGAAGGTTCCCGTGCCGATGTTGAGCACCAAGCGCCTTCCCAATGGGCCCGCCGCGCCGATATAGGCGGCTTGCTGATCGCCGATCACGGCATGCAAGGGGATGTGTTCGCGGCTTCCCGGCCAAGTCAAGAATCCCCAATCGGCCACGGTGGGCTTGAGTAGGGGAAGGCGTTTTTCGTCGAGACCGAAAGCGGCCAACAGCTTCGGAGACCATCGGCCCGTGCGGCCATCGATCAAGAACATGCGGTTGGCGAATGTCGGATCCACCGCCGGAGCCGTGCGGGTGAGTCGAGCGACGAGCCAGGAGGCGAGCGGGACCAAGCACGCATGAGGCGGTAGATCATGGTCGGCCGCGAGCGCCGCGCCTTGGAGCGCCGTCCAAGCCGGGGCTAGCGGGAGACAGGCGATGGCTTCGACTTCCGCCCGCGAATCCTCCATGGCAGCGACCACCGCTTCGCCCCGTGCATCGCGCCAGGACGGTGCCGGTGTGAACGGATCGAGATTTTGGGCATCGCACCATAGGCCCGTCGAACGTTGAGCGGCGAAGGCGGCAGCGACCGGAGCGTGGTCGGCATCTGTACTGATCCGCCCGATGAGTCCGGCGACGGCGCGCTCGATTTCCAACGGGTCGTGTTCGTAGAGGCCTTTTCCGTCCCGCATCGTCGGGGTGGCGACGCGACGGATCTCGGTGATTCCGTGCTTCGGGGAGACCAGCGCGGCCTTGATGGAAGAGGATCCGAGGTCGATGACCAGTATCTTCGGCGAGCGGTGCCCGGAATTCTTCTTGTCTCCGCGTCGATCGCGGGTCGATGATTCGCGGCCGGAGTCGAGAGTACGGGCGAGTTCGGGAAGGTCGTCGGTGATCAGACCTTCACATCCCAAAGCGCTCAGCCGTCGAGCCTCACCAGCGTCGTTGACGACATAGGTCCAGAGGGTGAGCCCCGCCGCTCGGACCTGCTCCGCCATCTCCGGATGGATGCGGCTCTTGTTGGCGACCAAGGTCCCGGCGCGACAACGCGCGGCTTCTTCGACGGGATCGCGCCGATCGGATGCGCGGTAGACCAGTGCGCGATCGAGACGCGGGGCGTGCTCGGCGAGCACGGAGAGCACATCCGTGCATGCCGAGGAGACGATGATCTCCTGCGGACTGCCCGCACGTGAGAGCGCCTCGAGCACGCGTCGAGCCATCCCTTCCGGAGCGACGCCGGCGTTCATCTTGATCTCGATGTTGATTCGGGTGCGGCCGACCAAAATCGCCAAAGCCTCATCGAGCAAGAGCAGGCACTCTCGCGGATCCGAGAGGTAGCGCTGCGCGACCAGATCTTCTGCGGGGGTTTCCTCCGCAGGTTTTGCGATGCCGCAGACGCGCGCGGGAGTTTCATCGTGCAGCACGACGAGGCCGTCTCCGCGCGTCGCCCGCACGTCGAGCTCGACGACGGCCGCTCCGGCCGAAAGTGCCGAGCGGAAGCTCGCGGCGCTGTTTTCCGGCGCGCGAGTGGGCACACCGCGGTGCGCGATCAGCGTCACCGCACCACGGGCTTCATCGTTGCTCGTGCTCATACCAATCCCGTTCCCGGCGCCATCGCGCGATCTCTCGCTCTAGGCGCGCATCATTCCATGAAAGCCGATGGGCCATGGCGGAGGCCGTGTCGTCGAGCAGCCGCTCTTCGTCGACTCCGAGTTCCGGTGCGTGCCAACTCGCCATCAAGTCGGAAAGAGATCGCACGCGCTCATGCTCGATAGCCCATCCGACTTCGCAAGCGAGCGGAATGGCCGAGGCTCCAAGCGCGATATCGCGTTCCTGCGACATCTCCAAGACGCTCTTCCACAAGGAACCGTAGCGCCTGACCAGCCATTCCGCCTGCTCGAAGCTCAGGCCGCGTGCGCGCGCGGCGGCCGTTTCACCTTCTGCACTGATCATATCGCCGCCGGGAACGAGCAGAGATGGACGGTCGCTCGCGGAGGTTTTCGACCCGAGCGCGGCGGCGATGCGCCGGGCTACGGCGCGTCCGGCCGAGCGGTGAAAGACGGCCGAGCCGCCCACGACGGTAAAGCACAAAACGCCATGCCGCATTTCCATCGTTGCCGAGCCGTCGCCGAAGCTCTTGTCCGCCTTCCGCTTTTTCATGACGGCGAATCTCGAGACTCGCCGGCTCTGAATCGAGGGAGCGGCCACGCCGAAGAGCTGCTCGAGAACGTTTCTCGTCCGTCCTTCGCGCCGGTCGACGATCAGCGCCGAGCGTCGGCCCGGGAGTATCTCGGCATCGCAGTCGATCCCCGCTCCGGCGTCGATCGTGCGCCGTAGAACGGTTTCGTGTTGAACGATTTCTCCCTCGAGCAAATCCTCCGTTCCCCAGCCGAAGGTTCGCCGAACGCGATCCGTATCGATCCCGACGGCGAGCACGAGGGATCGAGCTTCGATGCAAACGATCGTTCCCGTCAGGCCATCTCGGATCTGCACCGAGAGCAGCGGTCCGGATGCAGAAGAAAGCGCATCCACCGCGATCACTTCGCAGCGGGTCCACACGTCGCCGCCACGTCGTGCGGCCGCCATCGCCACGACTTCACTCAGACGTCGTACATCGGCAACCGCCTCGTGGATCATGGGGATCTCGCCTGTGCCTTGCAGACACACGCCCGGAAGCAGTATCTGCATCGCTTCGGCCGAAACCTGCCGAGGCGCGGGCCAAGGCGGTGACGCCGCCGTACGGGAAAGCGTCGCGAGCCGCTCGAACGCGTGCCATTGGATCTGCTTCGCTCTTGCCTGTCGTTTGATCGACCGAAGCCAAGGGAGCAAGCGCACGGCGGGAGCGTGGCTGCGGACGAGATGCAAGCGTTCGTGCGCGACCGAGCGAAGGGATGAAAGATTTGCCCACAAGGTCGAGAAATGTTTCCAGCCGATGCGCTCGGCGGCTCGGCTCGATGCTCCGCTGCCGATGCCGCGTTTTTCGACGAGCGCCACCTTCAGCCCGTAGCCGAGCGCTTCCCTCGCGATGGAGACTCCATAGAGCCCACCGCCGATGACCAAGACGTCGAGGCGCTTTTCTGCGAGCGGCGACAGAGGAGAGGGCAGGCGGGCTTGCATCATTTGCGGTGCGCTGCGGGCGAGTGGAAGAGCCTTCCGCGCTCCTCCGGCGCGGAGGCTTCACGAAGCACTTGAGCTATCGCGCGGATTCGCGGCCGTGGGCCGGTTCGACGACGCGCACCCATCCGCGGGTATCTTCGCGCTTTCCGTACTGAATACCGGTGATGGCATCGTAGAGGCGCTTGGCGACGGGGCCGACGGCACCGTGACCGACCGGATATCGCCTCCCCTTGTATCCGACGGAAGCAATCGGGGTGACGACCGCTGCCGTGCCTGCCGCGAGAAACTCGGTGACGTAGCCGGATTCGATTCCCGAGATGAGCTGGTCGATCGAGATGGGGCGTTCCACCGGGAAGAGTCCTTCTTCGGATGCGAGTTCGAGAATCGACTGGCGTGTGACGCCCGGAAGGATCGTGCCCTCGAGCGGAGGGGTGATCAAGGCATTTTCTTCGACCACGAAGACGTTCATGGCATTGAGTTCTTCGAGGTAGCGATGCTCGATCCCGTCGAGCCAAAGCACTTGATCGTATCCGGCGGCGATGGATTGCTCTTGGGCGAGCAGTCCGGCAGCGTAGTTACCGCCGGTCTTGGCTTCCCCGATTCCGCCGCGCACTGCGCGCACGCGGTTTTCTTCGACGAAGACCGAAATCGGCTCGAAGCCGCGAGGGAAGTAAGGGCCGACCGGAGAACAGATGATGAAATAGAGGTGGGTCCTAGACGGTGCCACGCCCAAGCTCGGATCCGTGCCGATCAAGGTCGGTCGGATGTACAAGGACGAACCCGGCAAGGAGGGAACCCACTCGCGCAGCATGTCGGTGAGAAGGTCGAGGGCCTGCATCTGAAATTCGACCGGGATCTCAGCCATGCAGAGGCGGCGCGCCGAGCGATTCATGCGTTCGCAGTTCGAATCCGGGCGAAAGAGCGCCACGCGGCCGTCCGCCCAGCGATAGGCCTTCATGCCTTCGAAAATTTCTTGCCCATAGTGAAGCGCCTTCGATCCCGGCAGAAGGGAGATGGGGCCATAGTTCGTGATCTCTGCGTCGTGCCAACCGCGCTCTTGCGAGTGGCGCGCGATGAACATCAGGTCGGCGAATTTCTCACCGAAGCTCAGCTTGCCCGCAAGCGCTTCGCGGGCTTTGTCGGAATCGGAATGAGCGCGGATCTCGACGTCAAAAGGCATGAAGATCTCCTTCCATCTATAAGTTGGCGCAAATGAAGCATTTATCGGGGGCCGGCGTGTGCCGGACCGACCTTCCTACTCGATCGCGGCGCGTCCACCCCCATTCCTCGACCGGATCCCGCGCGCCGGGACTTCGACTACCCTACCCGCTGCAGATCCAACTATATCAAAGATGGGCGGTTGCCGGAAGTCCGGCGTTTCGACCCTGTGCATTTCGTTTCGGGGCTTTCCGGAATCGGACCTGCCGGGATAGACTCGCCCGGAGATCGGCTTGGAGGGTCGTCGTGAAGGTGCAAGCACCGTATTTCCCGATCGTCTATGTGCGCGGATTCGCCGCCACACGCGGTGAGATCGAAGACACCGTGGCCACGCCCTATATGGGCTTCAATCTCGGTGCGACGAAAGTACGGCAGGATCATCGCCGGGATGTCGTTCGCCTGGTCTTCGAATCTCCGCTTTTGCGCTTGATCAAAGACCACGGATACACGGACACCTATCAGCAGGGAGATCTCATCGACGAAAGCGAAGAGGTGTCCGCGCGCAGCATCTGGATCTTCCGCTACTACGAACCGGTTTCGACGGATCTCGGCAGCGGCGAGCGCAAGACGATTCCGGAGTTCGCGGTGGACTTGCGGCGCTTCATTCTTCGTATTCGCGCAAGCGTCTGCGGTCGTGATCCGGTCGCGCGCGAGGCATTTCGGGTTCACCTGACGGCTCATTCCATGGGTGGTTTGATCTGTCGTGCCTACCTACAGAACATCTGCCGGCGAGGCGCCGGAGATGCGGACGTCGACGAGAAGCTGGAATTGCCGGGAGATCCTCTCGTCGACAAGGTCTTCACCTACGCCACGCCGCATGGGGGAATCGATTTCGGCGGGCGGAACGTTCCCGATCTCGGTGCGCTCGATCCGGTTCACGTGCGCAATTTCAATCGTGTGGCCATGCGTTCCTATCTGAAGATCGAGCCCGACGGCGACGTGACCAGTCTCGACGGCGCGTTTCCTCCCAAGCGATTCTTCTCGCTGATCGGCACGAACTATCGAGACTACACGGCGTTTTTCGGCCTGTCGCAAAAAGCGGCCGGCGAGATGAGCGACGGGCTCGTGCGCATCAAGAATGCGGCCGTCAGGCATTCGCCTCGCGCGTTCGTTCATCGCGCGCACAGTGGGCACTTCGGCATCGTCAACTCCGAGGAGGGATATCAGAACCTGCGCCGCTTCTTGTTCGGAGAAGCTGCGGTGCGGATTCGTCTCGCCACCGACGAAGTGACGTTGCCCAAGGAAGTCGAGGCACAAAAAAAGGCCGGCCGGAACGTGGAAGCGGCCTACCTGATCGAGACCTCGGCGAAAGTCCGCGGCGCGCTGTGTTATCTCAATCAGCGGCGAGTGGATCATTCCTCCGCAATCCACGTCGACCATCGGCGACTCAGCGGCGAAGGCCGGCCGGTGCTGCTTTTTTCCGGGTATTTGCTCGAGCAGGCGAAGATGAAGCAAGCGCGCGATACCGCGCTCGCCTTCGCCTTGAGCGTATCGATTCAGGTTCCGCTTTTCGAAGTGGAGCGGCGATTCTGGCTCGATACGCATTTCGAAGGTGCGACCTTATTCGAAGAGACGATATCGTTTCATCTTCGGCGCGGCCGCCGGGGCTTGTCGTTGCACTACGGGCTCGCCTCGCGCCACGGAGCAGGTGTTGCGCCGTCGCGCTTGGCTGCGATCTCCTCTGACGGCGAGCCGAGGGAAAGCTCGCCGGCTGTCGATGGGGAAGAGCGCGAGGAGGGTGAGATCCACCACTACGAGCTTCCGGTCGGTTTCAAGGCGGGCCTCAAAAGGCCGCCGCGGCCCGGTTTTCGCGGGCGCCTTCTCGTGGAGATCGAAATGGATCGATGATCGTCGGCTGCGGAAGGAGCGCCCGTTCCGGTGAGGATCGCGGGCGCCTACGTTGCGGGCTCGGGGGAGGATTCGAGGCGCATTCCTCGGCTGAGGACTTTGTCCGGGGGCACGACCTTTCCCCGGTGGTGGATGGCGCGGACGAGCAGACGGCCTTCCTTGCAGGCGATCGTCGCGACCCCGTCTTCGCACTCGAGGACTTCGCCCGGCATCTGCTGCGCTCGTGAGCACGAATCGACCTTGGAGCGAATCACGCCGATCGCTTCGTCCCCGGCGCGCGTCGTCGGAATGCCCCACGGCGAGGGGAGCGGATGATAGGACGCAGCGCGAATGAAGTTATGCACGACTTCGGCCGATCGATTCCAGTCGATGCGACCGTCGAAGGGAATGTCGCGACCGAAGTACGTGCGCTGCTCGAGGTCTTGCTTGATCCGAGGGATGGATTCCGGGTCGATGGCTGCGCTTTCGAGGACCTTCATCATCAGCGGAACCCCCTCGCGAATGCAGCGGGCGCTGACCGTGAAACCCGTGTCATCGGGGCCGATGTCGAAGAGCGTTTGATAGGCGATCAAGCCGGCGTCGATCTTCGGTACCATCCAGTGCACCGTGACGCCGTGCTGCGACTCGCCGTGAAAGATGGCCCAGCAGGGAGCATTGAGGCCCGCATAGCGAGGGAGAGGCCCCGGATGCAGATTGAAAGCTCCGATGCGCGGTGCGCGGAGAATGGCGGCACGGACGACGTAGAGCGAGTGCACGTTGAGGAAAAGATCGACGCGCTCGTGCAGCATCCAGGCCGCCAGCGTGCGATCGCGCACGGCTTTGGCGGGTAGGATGCGAATGCGGGCATTGTCGGCGACATGCCATACGGTCGCGCCGCGCACGGAATCGGGAGCCTCGGAAGTCAGTACGGCCACGACTTCGTGCTCGCTCGCCAGCAGCGAGCGAAGGACCTTCACGCCGGCGGATTCCTCGGCTGCCAGCATGATTCTCAGAGGAACCATCGTCGTTAC
>JALUUK010000602.1 GCA_027021395.1 Acidobacteriota bacterium | reverse complement strand
CGGCGGCAAAACGCAACTCGACACGCGGCGGTTGCCTCAGCGCGTCAGCCGTCACACCGCCGAGCTTGGAACCGGGCGAGATCAGCAAATCGAAGCCGTCCTCCTGCACCAGCAGCGCCAACGATTCCACGACTTCCGATCCGAGCCGACGATCGCTCCAAGGCAAGGCCAGCGCTCCGACTCCGCGAACCGCGACGCGCAAAGGGCCCTGTTTCGAAACGGTGAAATCCTCGGAGCCCTCCGGCAGCAGAAACGTCAGGCCGAGATCGCCGCTCGCCAAACCGGCCAAACTCACCCGCAGCGCGGGAAGCGCGGAGGCGCTCTTTTCCGAAGCATCGATGCTCGGAGCGGCTGGTGCGGGCTCGCGAATCGCCGACGCGATGCGCGGCACGGCGGATGCGGGCACGTAGAGATCGCCGTCGAATCGAAGAGCGTCTTCGCCGAGCGATAGGATCCTGCCGCGAATTCGCACCATCGACGGCAGCGCCTCTGAAAACTCGAGGCGCTTGTCATCTTGCTCGTCGAGCAACGCGATCTTTCCCGTGCCCTCCTCGGTCAAGACGAGGTCGAGCACGGCGGCGAGCGCCTTGAGCGATACGAAGGATCCTTCCGGGCGAATCAGCGCCGGTAGCCGGGCTTCTCCGTCGGCCAACGTGACTTCGATTCCAGCCTGCTCCGCAAGGACGGCCATCCCCGCCGCAAGGCAGAGCAAGACCGGCAGGACCGGAAGGGCGGCGAGCCGCCGCCGCGTTCGAAATCGATCAATTCGCTTCACTCGGTAGATTCTACGCTCGGCTGCGACGGGAACCAGGGCCACCGATCCCGCCGAGATCGAAAAAATCCGGATCAGCCCGGATGGGGCGCGGCGGCGCGGACGTCTTCGGAGACGCCGTCCGCGAATGCCTTGAAATTGTCGACGAACATGGCGGCGAGCTTGCGGGCCTGGGCGTCGTAGGCCGCGCCGTCGGACCAGGTGTTTTTCGGAATCAGCACTTCCTCGGGAACACCCGGACAGCGTGTTGGAATCGCCACACCGAAGATCGGATCCGTCGTGGTCTGCACATCATCCAGCGCGCCCGAAAGCGCCGCGGAAACCATCGCGCGGGTGTACTTGATCTTCATGCGACTCCCGACTCCGTAAGGCCCGCCGGACCAGCCCGTGTTGACCAGCCAAGCCTGCGCACCGTGGCGACGCATTCTCTCGCCGAGAAGATCCGCATACACCCCCGGATGCAGCGGCATGAAGGGGGCGCCGAAGCAGGCCGAGAACGTCGCTTGAGGCTCGGTCACGCCTTTTTCGGTACCCGCCACTTTGGCCGTGTATCCGGATAGAAAATGGTACATCGCCTGAGCGGGAGTGAGCTTGGAGATCGGCGGCATGACGCCGAATGCGTCGCAGGTCAGCAAGATGATGTTCTTGGGATGCCCGCCGACTCCCGAAGGCACGAAGTTCTCGAGATGGGTGATCGGATACGAAGCTCGCGTATTCTCGGTCCATTGCGCATCGTCTAGATCGATGCTGCGGTGGGCATCGTCCACGACGACGTTTTCGAGAATCGTTCCGAAGGTGCGCGTAGTTTCGTAGATTTCAGGCTCGGCTTCTTCCGATAGCTTGATCACCTTCGCGTAGCAGCCGCCTTCGAAGTTGAACACGCCCTCGTCGTCCCAACCGTGCTCATCGTCACCGATCAGCGCGCGATCGGGATCGGCCGACAGCGTCGTCTTGCCTGTCCCCGAAAGAC
>JALUUK010000601.1 GCA_027021395.1 Acidobacteriota bacterium | reverse complement strand
GCAGGTGGCCGGATTCGACGGACGGCGCTGGTGGTTCGTCGTGCCCGAGGAAGAACAGGTCAAGACTCACGAGCCGGTGGCGGGAGAGATCAACCCGTTGGGATTGATCACCGGAGAACTCGACCTTCTGGAGGTTTTCGCGGTGCAGTTCTCCGATTCTCCGCCGGGAAACGGCGGTGATGCGGTGCTCGAGCTTTTCTTCCGCGAGCCGCAGGAACTCTACGATTTCGCGATCTTGGAGGTGGATTCGAACAGCGGTGTGATCCACCGCTTGGAAGTGATCGATTCGCTCGGAGATAGAGATGTCTACCGTTTCGGGATCCCGGTTCGTCAGAAACCGCTGCCGCCCGAGATGTTTCGCCTCGTCCGTCCGCAAGGATACGAGGTCGTCGACTACTGATCCCGATGGGCTTGGCGCTGTACGAGTCCCCGGGAGGGTGATATTCTCGGCCACCAATGAGCGCAAACAGACCCATCGACCGTTCGGCAGAGCCGCGTTTTCTGTGCTCGGCCCATCTTCGCCGCCTCTTTCGAGGGCTGCGGATGGCTCTCTTTGCGGCATTTTGCCTGGCGGCGGCGCCGATGGCCGTCTTCGGGGATTCAGGGAAGATCCACGGCCAGGTCTTCGATCGCGAGGGGCGCCCGCTTTCGGGCGCTTTCGTGGAGTTGATCGAGAAGCCGACGGGAATCGTCCTGCCCCTGCCCGGGCGCGAGCGATCGTCGCAGGAACGGGTCGTAAGCCGCGTATCGACCGACGAAGCGGGTTTCTTTCAGCTCGATTTCCACGGGGATCCGAAACGCAGCCGCGTGTTCCTACGGGTCGGAAGAAACGGAACGTGGGATCGGCTGCGATACCTGAGCCCGGACGGAAGGGATGTGACCGAAGAACTTCGTCGCGCAAAGACGGCGTACGTCACATTCCTCATCGAGGATGCGCCGGGTTGGAGCGAATTGTCGCGAGGGATCGCGCGCGTCGGCGGCGTAGGGACCGATCGGGGCCGCGTGCTTCGCCGACACGGATGGCCGAGCGAGGTGATCGATTCCGCTGACGGGACCGAGTGGCGCTACGCGCGGCGCGTTTACCGCTTTACCGAGGAAGGAAAACTGCTCGAGGTGCGGGGTGCATCTTCTCGCGACGGCGGTCAAGAGGGAAGAGATCGGGAGATGGGTTCCGCGAGCGTGGCGGATGGAACGCATCCATGACTCGGGTTCCGGAGGATTCGTGAAAGAGTCAGCTTCGACGTCTTCGCCGCGTCCCGTACGGGGATGGGAGTCCGCTCTGTCGGGGGCGTTTTCACTGATCGGCGAAAAGCTGATTCGCGTCGAGGAAACCGTCAACGCGAATCTTCGCTCGGATATCGCTCCCGTCGACGAGGCCGGGCAGTACATCGCGGAGTCCGCCGGTAAGCGCATCCGGCCGGCGTTGCTTCTCTTCTGCTCGGGGCTGCTCGACTATCGTGGCGAGCATGATGTGCTTCTCGGCGCGGTTTACGAGTTCATCCACACGGCAACGCTGGTGCACGACGACATCATCGACGAAGCCGAAGTGCGTCGCGGTCGACCCACGGTCAATCGTATTTTCGGCAACGATCAGACCGTACTGGTCGGCGACTATCTCTACATTCGAGCGGTGAGCATGGCGCTCGAGCCGCGCAAATTGCGCATCATGGACGTGCTGACTGAGACTACGCAGCGCATGATCGAGGGCGAGATCATGGCGCATCACCTGCGTGGGCGGGCCG
>JALUUK010000600.1 GCA_027021395.1 Acidobacteriota bacterium | reverse complement strand
GAGAACGATGCGCCAGGTCGCTTTCGACTCGAATGCATCGTCGATGTCTTCGTCGGGGGGCAGGAAGTCTTCGATCTCCAGAGCGAGCATTCTCGAAAGCCAGTCACCAAACTTGCGCGCGTCCACTTCGTCTTCGAGCGCGCCGCTCAACCACCAGTAGTCCCCTTGTCGTCTTTCGAAGGTCAGCGCTGCGGGGAGATTTTCCGAAACGACGTGGACCCGCCGGACGTCGAGGCTCGAAAAATCCGAGAGGCGTTGGTGGCGCCATGCGTCCACCGGAATCTCCAGTCGCGCCGGCAGCGCCGCCGGTATGATCAGGAGATCGTCGGAAGCGGCTAGGCGCAAATAGCGTTGCCCTCCGGGAAGTTCATGCGCTCCGATGGAAAAGTCGACGCTCTCGGAATCGTCGGTGTCGATCGTGACGCGCAGTGCGTGGGATCCAAGTCCCGTCGCCTCATCCCCACCGGCAATCTCGCTCGCCGGGATGGCTGTGCTGCGGGGAACTTCGGCGAGCGCGCGGATGACTTTGTCGACGGCGGCGCGGTCGGCTAGGTCGTCGATCGGTTCGACGATGCGCCAGCGCATGTCGTCGCGTCGTATCACGACCGTGGTGGAAGCATCGCGGATCGCGATCTCGCGGACCGTCTCGGAGGAAAGGTCGGCGAAGAGAAGCTTTTCTCGTGCGCGCGACGCATCGCTTCCCGGAAGATGGCGTTCCCAAAAGAAAATGACCGCACCGACGATCAAAAGAAGCACGGCCAACACCAGGGTCGTACGCGGTTTCACGATCGCCGCCGCATCCACCACACGGACAGCCCGCAACCGATGGCCGTCAGCGGAAAAAGTCCCACCGTCATGATCACGATGATGCGGAACTGCTCTTCCGTGATGAAAATCTGAGAAAGCGTTCGATCTCGTGGAGGGATGCCGAGCGTTTCATCCTCTTCGAGCAGCCATCCGAGCGCATTGAGCATGAGCGCCCGGTGGCTTTGGAGGTTCAACCCCTCGTTCGAGGCGAGGTTCAGATCGCCGATCACCAAGAACCGTCCGGAAATACGTCGGCTGCCGCTCGCCTCGTCGCCGCGCGTCTCGCGCCTCTCGGCGGCAACGATCATCGCCAAGGGGCCGGGAACGTCGGCGCCATCGAGCACCGGCGCCCGGCGGCGAGTCAATTCGCCGAGGTTGGTTTCGCCCCAAGAGGAGGATGACGATTCCGCCAGCGTATAGAGATAGACGCCGCGAGGAGGCGTTTCGCTCAGCAGGACCGGTTGCGCGATGTGAAAAAGCATCGCTTCGTCCCCGAGCGCGCGCGTGATCGGGTGGCCGGGAATTCCCCGCACGGAAAACGCAACCGCTCGTCCGCGGGCCAGCATGAATTTCGGGTCCCAGGCGACGGCCGGGGCGAGTTGCAGCCCCCAATCCTCGAGCAGCGGCGCCAAAGCGAGATCGAGTACGCGCTCGGGATCGCCCGGGGTCGGCACCGGTTCGCCGAGAAGCAGAACGCGGCCGCCATCGGCCGCGAATCGACGCACGGCTTCGGCTTCCGGCAAGCGCCATGGGGTGCTCGATCCGGCGATGATCAAGAGATCCGTATCGTCCGGAACCTCGGCTTCGCTCAAGGGGCTCCATTCCGCAAGCTGAAGATCTTGCCTCTCGAGCAGGACGCGCAGCCCACTGAGACCGCGAGCGGATGCATCCGCGGTCGAATGCTCTCCGTGACCCGTCGCAAAGCGAAGGATGGGG
>JALUUK010000599.1 GCA_027021395.1 Acidobacteriota bacterium | reverse complement strand
GACGATGCTCAGCCCGAGATCGGACGCGAAAGCGATGATCGCCCGCACGGCTCGATCCGCCCGGGGATCCGTACCGATGGATTCGATCACGCTCCAATCGATCTTGACCGCGTCGATCGGCATCTGCTGCAGAATCGTGATGGACGAAACGCCCGTCCCGAAGTCGTCGAGCATGATGGGAATCCCGAATCGCTTGAGTTCGCCAAGCACCGCCTCGCAGCGGTCGCGTTCCTGTAGCAGCGCGCCTTCTCGGACCTCGAGCCGCAGGTTGTGCGGCTCCAACCGGAACCGTTCGAGAGCAGCGACCACCGACGAGACGAGCGAAGATTGGAGAATCTGCCGGCGCGAGACATTCACCGAGACGAAGTGATTCGGGGCGATCTTTCCGGAATCGATCTTGCGGCGCAGGAAAGCGCAGCTCTCGATCAGGATGCGTTCTCCTAGCGGCAAGATCAGACCGCTCGACTCGGCCACCCGAATGAACGTCGATGCCGGCGTCACGGAGCCGTCTTGGTGATACCAACGAGCGAGCGCCTCGTGCCCTAGCACGCGACGGCTTTCGATATCGGCGACAGCCTCGAATTCCGGCAGAATCCTACCGCCGCGAACGGCATCTCGGAGGGACATCTCCATCTCGATTTCCGCGGACGCCGCAGCATGCATGGCGTGATCGAAAATGACGTGGCGCGCACCGCCGCTCTGCTTGGCCCGGTACATCGCAGTGTCTGCGTCTCGAAGAACGTCCTCGGCACGCGCGTACTCTGAGCCACCGAAAGCGATCCCGATACTGGCACTGCTGAAAACTTCCTGGCCGTTGAGCCTGAAGGGCGAGAGCATCTGCTCTTGAAGGCGCAAAGCCACGCGCAACGCATCCCCCGGCCCGTGAATCTCCTCGAGCAAGACACTGAACTCGTCACCGGAGAGGCGGGCAACGGTATCTTCCGGACGCGTACACCGGCGAAGCCTTCGAGAAAAACCGACGAGCAGGGCGTCGCCCGCCGCATGACCGAGAGTGTCGTTGACCATCTTGAAATGGTCGAGATCGAGAAAGAGCACGGCGAAATGATCGCCTTCTCGTCGTGTATTGCGAGCGAGGCAGCGGCGCAGGTGGTCGAGGAAATCGGCCCGATTGGGAAGCCCCGTCAGCGGATCGTGGTATGCGAGATGTCGAAACTGGCACTCGCGACACGAAGAGTGAGCGGTGGCGACCTCATAGCGCCCCCGAGCAGCTCGATCGAGCACTTCCCTAAGCAATGCTTCTTCGCGCTCGTCGTCCTCCGTCAGCAGCACCCGAATCTTTTTTTTTTCCGTCACGTCATTTCGGCGGACGGAGCCCGCCTCTCCATGGACTTGCTCTCGTGCCTACGCTTCGGCCTGTATAGTTGCGACTTGACCCGATCTATCCGTGGATTCCCCTGTACCTCATGGAATCCCCGAGCGCCTCCGGGAAGGCGCCCCGGTGATTTCTGCGCAGTGTGGGGCATAATCCTCTGCTTCCAGAGAGAAGGCGCCATGCAAGATGCTCCCGTTTCGTTCTCGCTCCCCCGCTCGCTCGCGAAGCGTCGAGCGGCCCTCGCCTCGGTCATCGTGACGGCTGGGCTGCTCATCCTCGCGCTTGCGGCCTGCTCTCCCTCGACTCAACCGGACGAAACCGGAAGTGAGGGCAGGGAGCGCGCATCCGAAGGTCGCCAACAGAGCGAACGCCGAGCGAAGCGTAGCGGATGGAATCAACGACCCGGCGGCGC
>JALUUK010000598.1 GCA_027021395.1 Acidobacteriota bacterium | reverse complement strand
CCCGCGTTCTCTCACTTCGTCCCCCTCAGCATCCGAAAACGTTACACCAAAAAGTTCACAAAACTATCACGCGGTGGATCAGGGGGGCGGGATCTCGGGTGGCGAAGGATGCGACTTTCTGGTTTAGTGCAATTGGGTGTGGCGGGTGTTGCTCCTCTAGATCGTCTTCGAGGAGCGTGCGAGGGAGTGCATGACAGAGTTGCCGCGCGTTACGATATACACCGACGGAGGCGCTGATCCCAACCCCGGTCCGGGTGGTTGGGGCGCCGTTCTGATCGACCGCAAAACCGGACAAGTCAAAGAGTTCTTCGGATCCGAGGACGAAACCACCAACAATCGCATGGAGCTTTGCGCCGGAATACGCGCTCTCGAAGCGCTGAAGACCCGCTGTTCGGTCGATCTCTTCACCGATTCTCAGTATCTTCGGCGGGGAGTGACCGAGTGGCTCGACGAGTGGATCGACCGGGGATTTCGCCGCAAGGGCGGCGAGCTGAGAAACGCCGATCTCTGGCAGCGTTTGGCGGAATTGGTCCGAGAGCACGAGATCGAGTGGCATTGGGTCAAGGGTCATGCGGGAGATCGCTGGAACGAAAGGGCGGACGAGCTTGCCGGCCTAGGAGTGCGCCAAGCCGGGCAGGCGCGCGCGGGAGCTTCGGTCGATACGAACTCGGCATCGGGCACGGTCGTCGTCTTGAAGGTGGTCTGCCCGCAAGACCGCCCCGGCGGGTGGGCTGCGAAGGTTTTCGAGAACGGAGAAGAGCGCGAGTTGACCGGGGCTCTGCCCAAGGGAAGCGCGAACAAGCTCGACATTCTCGCGGCGACGGCGCTGGTGAAACACTTTCCCCAAGACATGCCGCTGGTGATTTACGCCGGGTCCGACTATCTGCGCAACGGCGCAACGCAGTGGATCTCCGGCTGGCGTCAACGAGGGTGGAAGACCAAGAGCGATCAGCCCGTCAAGAATCGAGAGGCATGGGAAGAACTGGATGAATTGCTGACTTCCCGCCGAGTCACTTGGCCGAAGGTGGGGGAAGAGCAACGCGAGATACTCAAGCATCTTGCCAAGGTCGCCCGCCGAGAGTTCGCACAGAAATAGGGCGCTACTAGATCGCTCACGGAAGATCCAAGCGAGAAGCCTACACGGCGGAACGACGAGTCCTTCGGTTGCGGGTCTCTAATTCTTGGCGAGGATGGAAGCGATGCCGTTGCGCGCGATGGGATGATAGTTGCCGGAGAATTCTTCAAAGAGCTTCCGGGCAAGCGAGGCGGTGTCGGCGTTTTTGTGCAGCGTCGTGTAGAGCGGCTTGAGATACTTCATGCGTCCGACCGAGGAAAGAAATGTGCGCAGGCGCTCGAAGGCCGGCTCGTAAGACGATGCGGCAGCGATGATCAGCCACTGGCAGAGAATCTCGGCATTGCCGCTTTCTCCCAAAGAGAAGGTGCGATCCAACCAGAGGCAATCTTCGCGGTTCATCGGTCGCGGTAGTTTCTGCAAATAGATCTGCCACTGGTCGGCGGACCATGCGCGTCCTTGTTCTTCGGAAACCCGTTTCCCGTGACTCCAGCCGTCGGCCAGCTCGCTGAGTGCTTCGAGGGTACGAGATGAGAAAGTCGGAGCGTCGGACGGGATACCGGTGCCGTGAATCCAAGCTGCGGTATCGATGGATTCACGAATCTTCGGAAAGTACGCGTAGAAATACTCTTCGAACTCTGCGGTCGTAAGCGAAGTGAAGGCAAACCTCTCCATG
>JALUUK010000597.1 GCA_027021395.1 Acidobacteriota bacterium | reverse complement strand
TTCGAAGAAGAGATCCGTGGTCGTCCCGAGGTCTTGCGGAGCCGAAAAATCGGGGGAGTCGCTGCGGCGAACGAGGTAGTGGTCCGTATTCGCCGTAGGCTGCCAAGCGAGGCGAACATGCGCTCGGCCGACACGCGTCACTCTAAGAGCCGTTCCCGGGCTTTCAGCCGGAACGCGCGACGTCGTCTCCGTTCCCGCGAGCCTGATGAGATTGTCATCGACCAAGCCGCCATCCGCCGAGCAGTTTTCATCGTTGCGGGCGCGCACGATGTACCACACCTCCTCGTCTACCGGAGCCGAGGCATCGAGATAGCTCGTCCCGCTGATGCCCGAAGCGATGCGATTGCCGCCATCGGGAACGAAAGTCGACGAAGACGATCGGTGAACGTCGTACGTTCCGCCGCCGCCGGTCCCCCAGGCCGGGGAGGCCTCCCATTCGACGCGCAAGCCCCCGGCGGCACATGCATCCTCGTCTCGGACCCCAGTCGCACCCTCGAAGGTGGGAGCGCCCGCACATCCGCCGCAGGCGAGATAGTCGGGTTGGCTTGCGTCCTTGATGATGACTTCGTCGAGATTCCAGCCGAAGCTCTGTCCGCTCTCATCGGCGTCAAGTTGAAAGACCACGCGTACACTCGATCGCCCATCCGCCGAATTCGAAAGGTCATGACGCTGCTCAACCCAGTCGCCGTCCCTGATGGTCGTCCCATTCGACGACCAAATGCTGGTCACGCCGACGGTGAGAGTCTGAATCGAGGCGGAATCTCCACTTTGCACACCGAGTTTTCGGCGATAGATGAGTTCGAGGTTCTGGAATCCTGATGCATCGAGCACCGGCGTCGTCGCGCTTTCGGTGCTGTTGGGCTCGTAGTCGCCGAGGAACGCGCCCATTCCGCTCAGATCGTTTCCGATCACCTGCCCGCCGCTGTAGGCCTCCGCGGGATCCCCCGAATAAGAGCCCTGCCCCTGCGGAACGCCCTGCTCCCACTCGCCCGTCAACTCCCACGTCGAGCCGTTCTCGAAGCCGTCGTAGAAGAGCAATCCACCGATTTGATTCATGTTGAATTCGAAGGGCGTTCCTCCGGCATCGGCGCTGATTTCGTCGCCGCGCAGGTCCGCACTGCTGACACGGAAGTAGAGGCGATCACAAGCATTGAAACCGGTCATCGTCAAGCTGTGCGCGGTCACCAACGCCGAGTCCTCGACCAGCAGACCAAGGGCCGGCGTTTCGCCGTATTCCACGCGCGACGTCGCCGGCTCGTCGGTATTCCATTCGATCGTTGCGCGAGTATTCGTCAACGCAGTCACTCGAATATCGGAGATATCGGGTGCAATGCAGTCCACGCGACTGGTATCGACGCTAGCGCGAGGCGCACCGTCGCCACCGTCTTCATCTTCGTAAGTCACGGAGATCAAATCCCCCGGCGAAGCAGCGAGCAGGCCGTCACCGCTTGTCGCATCTGCAACGAGTCGTATCTCACCTTCGAAGCGACTGTTGTCGACGTCGAGTTCCGTCAGCGTGATCATTTCACCTTCCGGCTCGCTGGTGGATGTCACGAGCACATCCACCGTCTCGATCACGCCGGGATCTTGATTCAGATCGATATCGGTTACGCGAACCCCCACGGTATCCAAACACGTGTACTCCGCTTGGTCGAGTTCCGCCTGTCCCCGCCGGCAGGGCGCGACACCGATATCCGGGAAGGTTCCATAGGTCTCGAAGCTGTAGTACTGGCCGCCGTTGTCGTCGATCG
>JALUUK010000596.1 GCA_027021395.1 Acidobacteriota bacterium | reverse complement strand
CATAGATCTCTCGTTCACGGGGCGACAAACTGTTGACTCTCGCTGCGACGGCGTCTTCCTCACGACTCTCTAAATGCCGGCGTCTGGCCTGATCCAGAGCATGGTGAACGGCGTCGATCAGCGACTCGCGAGTAAACGGTTTCTCCAAGAAATCGGTCGCTCCGAGCTTCATTGCCCGAACGGCCGACTTCACGTCACCGTGACCGCTGATGATGACGCACGCGACGTTGTGCATGCTTTGGATCTCTTCACAGAACCGCAATCCAGTCGCTCCCGGCAGCAGGAGGTCGACAAGCACGCAGGTTGGAATGTCCGTCCTCAGCATCTGACGGCACTCTTCCACCGTCGAGCAGGCATAAACTGGATACCCGATGTCGCGCAGAGCTGTCTGGATCGACTCACAGATCGCCCGGTCGTCATCGACGATGAAGATAGCCTCCCGACCCTCGCTATCTCGGTGCATGCTGATCTCCTTGATCGATGTCCCTGATCGACTCATCGACACCAGCAGATTCCAGGTGCTCTGCCGGGCCAGTTCCCGCCCGGTTTCGGATTCGGCGTACTCCTCGCACTCGGCGTCACTGCCGATACTCGATTGCGCCATTCGATTGCGCCGTTCGATCGCGCGATTCACCCGCTCAACGGACGAACTGCTTGCGAGCCGCCTCGACGCCGGTCCGCCAACCGGCAGGGGCCATTATGGCTCGAATGTCGGCCTGCGCCCAGCCGTCTCCGAAGGATTTCCCGGAACCCAACAAGATAGGGAGATTGCGTAGTTTTGCTCCGTAAAACACTGCTCTCGCTGGCATATTCTGTAAGCCACGCTTTCTTGGAGGATTTCACGAGACCGCTGCACGCCGGTTGGCGTGAGCGACACGTTACGCCGAGATGGAGGCAAGCCGATGGCCGAAACGCACGAGACGATATCGTTCGCCGGAAATGACACTGAACTGGCAGCCCGATTACGGAACGCTTTCCAGTCCCGATCATGGAGCCTGAGCATCGGGGGAACCACCCGACAGATCGTGCGGATTCTTCAGGAATCTCGAAACGGCCGGGAGCGCCTCGGTACCGAGTCGGAGTGGCATTGGGTCAAGGATTTCTTCACTCCGCTGGTTCTGGAGATCGACTACGTCGATCCGGAGTCGACGGAGATCGTTCGCGACATCAAGCGGCTCTACGGAGCGATCCCCGTCATCGTCATCGGCTCGAACGTCGATCTGGCTGCCTTGTCCGTTGCGCGAATGGACGGAGCCGATGCGCTGTTCCGCAAGTCCGATCTCGATCTCGACCGGCTCTGCGATGCAGTCGGCGACGCGGTTGCACGAGTCGGAAGATGGCGGAAGCTCCTTGACCAATTCGACCAAAAAGCCGCCGTTGTCTAGATTTCCGTGATCTGACAACTATAATTGCGCTGATTGACGAAATCGATCCTACCTCGCGATTCCTGTACCAGTTCTGTGGAAGCCCCGGCCACGCCCCTTTGGTACCTCCCCGACGAGTCGTTGGTTCCTTGTTTAACCGTCCTCGGTGCAATCCATGTGTTTTGGGGCCGATCACTGTTGTATCGACAGCATCCGATGCGGAGTTCATCTTTGCGCGCCGAACAGTGTCATTACCTGTTGCAACGCGGCGGCGGAACGTCTTCTGGGAATGCCATCGCGCGAGCAAATCGGCCGGCCGCTTTGGATGCTCTTCGCCCGTGAAACGGCGCGCCGCACGATGCGTCAGTATCTCGAGGTGCTTGCAGC
>JALUUK010000595.1 GCA_027021395.1 Acidobacteriota bacterium | reverse complement strand
TACGATGCGAGCAAGCGTCTCGGCGTGGAAGTGACTGAGGGATGGAGTCACCCGAAGTGCGCTTGTGGAGAGATCCTCAAAGGCAAGCTTCGCCCGGAGCAATGCGCGCTCTTCGACCGCGGATGCACTCCGGAAAAGCCGGTGGGCCCTTGCATGGTCAGCTCGGAAGGAAGCTGCGCGGCGGCCTATCACTATTCGAGGATGATCGATGAGCGCTAAGATTCTCCTAGGTCACGGCGGTGGCGGAAAGCTCTCGTCGGAATGGATCGAGCGGGAGATCGTGCCGCGTTTCGGAGACGGTCCCTTGAAGTCGTTGGCCGATGGAGCGACTCTGCCGGCTTTCGCAAACGCAATGGTCGTCTCGACCGACAGCTATGTCGTCTCGCCTTTGGAATTTCCGGGAGGCGATATCGGCCATCTGGCGGTGTACGGTACGGTGAACGACGTGGCGGTTTCCGGAGGCGCGCCGAAATGGCTGTCGCTGTCGCTGATTCTGGAGGAGGGCTTCGAGATTTCCCGTCTCCGCAGAATTCTCGACTCTTTGAGATCCGCCTGCGAGCGCTGCAACGTCCGTATCGTGACCGGCGATACGAAGGTCGTTCCTCACGGCCACTGCGATGGCATGTATATCAACACCACCGGCATCGGTGAGGCCATCCCCGGCTTTCGACTCGGACGTGATCGCCTCGAGCTAGGCGACCATGTCGTCGTCAGCGGCACGATCGGAGATCACGGCATGGCGATCGTCGCCGCGCGCGGCGAGTTCAAGGTGGATGGCGGCCCGCACAGCGACAGCGGCCCCGTGCACGAACTCGTGAGGACTTTGGCAGACCTCGGCGATGCCGTCCGCTTTCTGCGGGATCCGACGCGGGGAGGCCTCGCGGCAGTCTTGAACGAGATCGTTCGCGGCCGGGAGCACGGCATCATCTTGGAAGAAGAAGCCATCCCAGCTTCGCCGAGTGCGCGTGCGATGGCCGAAGTGGTCGGGATGGACTTGTTGCATGTCGCCTCCGAAGGTCGCGTCGTTGCCATCTGCGATCCCCTGGTTTCGGCTTCCATCGTGGCCCGGTGGCGGGACTTCGCCGAGGGAAGGGGGGCGCAGGTCATCGGAGAGGTCGGAGGGAAAGGAGGCCGCGTCGTCATGCATACGCGGGCGGGCGGGCGACGGATCGTGGACGCACCTCATGGCGAACTTCTGCCGAGGATTTGCTGATGCACGAGGTGAAGCTCGCGACCGAAACAGTTGCTCATGTCGTCGGCGTGATGGGCGAGCGTTCTATCGAGCGAGTCCTCGGTATCACGGTCGAGATCGGCGTCTTGTCTTGTGTCGAGCGATCCATCTTCGAATTCTGCTTCGCGGTTGCCGCCGAAGGAACACCGGTCGAAGGAGCGGAACTGACCTTTCTCGAACGGCCGTTGACCCTCTGCTGTGCTGCGTGCGAGCAGGAGTTCTTCCCGGAATGCCCCGGAGACGCATGTATTTCCTGTGGTTCCATGAAAACGCAGGTCATCGCCGGCCGCGAGTTCGCCATCAAGTCCTTGGAGGTCTGCTGATGTGTCGAGATTGCGGTTGCAGCCTTCCGGGGGCATCACATACACGTGCAGAAGAGTCCCACGAGATCGAGGTCAACCGGCGCGTACTCGAACGTCTCGATGCCATCGCTGCGGAAAACCGCCGGTGGTTGAAGCAACGGAATGTCGTCGCCGTCAATCTGATCTCGTCGCCGGGCTCAGGGAAGACGACGCTGATAG
>JALUUK010000594.1 GCA_027021395.1 Acidobacteriota bacterium | reverse complement strand
ACAGGAACGGCGTGCCGACCGTCGCGTCGAGAATCACTCGAATACCCGCGGCGTGGGCTCGGCGGCAGATCGCGGGGACATCGAGTACATAGCCGTGCGGGTTGCAGGGCGATTCCAGGTACAGATAGGCCTGGCGGCCGGCGGCGAGCCGATCGGCGTGCCGGGTCTTGATCTCCTCCCACGTCGCGTCGAAGTCGTCTCCGCGATACCCGGCGAACGGTTCGACGACGATCTCCAGGTTGCCGTGCTTTGCGTACCAGTCATGGATCAACTGATGCGCACCGCCGTAGATGTTCTTGGCGGAGATGAGGATGTCGTCGCGTCCCAGGACGTGGGCGAGAACGGCATCGATGGCCGCCATGCCGCTGTTGAAGTTCCAGGCGAAGTATTCCGACGCGTACGGTCCGGCTTCGATGTCGACGATGAAATTCGCCAGCGAGATCGACGTCGGGTTGAGCAGCCGGGAGTAGATCTCGAGGAGCAGTTCCTTGCCCAAGAATGCATCCTCGATCCACTCGGCGCAGGCGAAAATATAGGTCGCCGTGCGCGCGATGACCGGCGTCGCCGAGAAGATCGCCGTGACGTTGTCGAAGACCGGATACGGCCCCTTCGCCGTCTGTGTCGACTTGCTGAAACCGAGCGATTGGTAGGTGCGCCGGAACGCGTTCTGGTGCGTGTCGAGAATCTTTGCCAACTGGAAGGAGAGGAACTTCTTGGCGTTGAACCGAGCGATGCGGTCGCTGCGGGCGAGCCGGGCGAGCGAATCGACCGCCTCGTGCCATAGCGACTCCAAATCGTCCTGGCAGTAGTAGAGATGGCGCGCGATCCGCCCCATCTTGACGCCGTAGGAACTTCGCGGATCGATCCCGAAATGCCGTAGTTGCTCGTCCACGAGCTCCGATACCGATTCCGCTTCCGTCGTATGGCGACGGGGCGACAACCGCTTCATCCCGTCGCTCAACCGCGCCGTCTTCAGTGAATTCTCGAACCATTCGCCACCTCTCCTTTCCCTTCCCAATCGATCAAATCGTCAGCCGCCGTGCCCCCGCCGTGATCTCCCACCGCGCCACAGGGTGTCCCCCTTCCACCAGGACCGCTTCACGGTGCAGATTGCATGTCGGACAGATGTGCCACGGAACGGCAAGCAGGGAGTCGCCCGGCGAGAACGCTTCGGCCTGAGCCGTCTCGACGACCAGATGCTCTTCGTTCTGCAGTACGATCCGCGCATCGGGGATCGCGGGAAAGACGACGCGCTGCGACGGGGGGGCATCGGAGGCGACCGCCTTGTAGCCGAGGTCCATCGTCACGCGGTCGGCTCGCGGACGACTGACGACGCGGGTCAATACGAGGGCGGACGGGGTGAACGGCAGATCGGGGAATTGGGCGCCGTATCCGGCGTCGTGAAACACGCACGTCCCGGGGCTCAACTCGACAGACGAGTCCTCGACATCGGCGTAGATCGGGAACGAACCGGTACCGCCGGCGACGATCGCCGGCACGTGGAGCCCTGCGCCCGTAAGCCGCTCTCGCAGCGCCTGCGCCGCCTCGAAGCCGCCCAACACCGCCTGGCGCCGCTCGTCGCGGTCCGGCTGGTGCAGGTGCCCGTCATACCAGTGGAATCCGGCCGCCTGAACGTGGCGACATTCGGTGATGCGGCGATAGAGCGACTCGGCATCGGGGCCGATCGGCACGCCGGTTCGAGCGAGCCCGGTTTCGAGGTCGAGCATCGCGTCGACGGTGGCACCGGCGGCC
>JALUUK010000593.1 GCA_027021395.1 Acidobacteriota bacterium | reverse complement strand
GCACGTCCCAGGTCCGCCGGGCCCGGGATCGTGGGACAAGGTGGCTCACTTCACCGGCTATGCCATCCTGGCGTGGCTCGTGTGGTGGAACCTTCCCTCCTTCCCACGTCTTGCCCAGTTCGCCCTGGTTCTGGTAATCGCCGGGATCGTGGGCGGGCTCGACGAAGTCACTCAGAAGCTTGTGCCCAATCGCCATGCCGAGTTTGCGGACTGGCGCGCCGACATGCTGGGGGCGTTTGCCATGCTCTGTTTCGTGTGGAGCATCGTGGTGTGGCTCGATCGACGCCGGACCGGAGCGTCCTACGATCCCGAAATCCTTGACTAACCGTCAAACTTTTCTCAATCCTCACGGCCGGTGGAACCGAAACAACCCATGAGCCGCGCTGCGCGTGGTGTCTCGTGGCAGGCGCGGCGAACGGGCTGACGAAACGAACGAGTGAAGGGCGAGTTCATGATGGGAATGCGACGGACTACGGCTGTTTGTTGTCTGTTGTCGGCGGCACTGCTGGCGGCGCGTGCCGGAGCGGACGATGGAGCCCCACCGGTCGTGACATCGGCAGACGGCCCGGCTCCGAGCGACGCGAGCTGGATCGAGCCCGACGGCGCCTGCGACGATTGCTATCCGAACTTGGGTGGCCCGCTGCACAACGGCTATGCTCGCTTCGAGATGCTCCTCTGGTGGCGTACCGGCCAGGATGTCCCGCCGCTGGCGACAACAAGCCCGCCGGGGACGGCTCAGGGCATCGCCGGCGTGCTGGGGAATGCGACGACGTCGATCCTTGCCGGCGGCCAGAAGATCACGAACGACGCGACGATCGGCGGTCGCGTCGTCGTCGGACAGTGGCTCGATCCCTACCAGGTCAACGGCATCGAGGTGCGGTTTTTTTCGCTCGGGGACAACTCCGTCCAGTACCGTTTCACCGATACGCAGTACAGTATCCTGGCGAGGCCGATCATCAATGCGACGACGTCGGCCGAAGATGCTCGGCTGGTCGTCTACCCTGCCATCAGTTCCGGCAGCATCACGATCGATGCGACTTCGGACGTCACCGGCGGCGACGTGCTGGCTCGACTCAATATCGCCCGCTACCACGGAATGCGGATGGACATCCTGGGTGGCTACCAGGTCAGTCGAATCGACGAAAGCCTGCGCATCGTCGATGAACTGACGTCGCTCGATCCGGGCGGTTCGGTTCCGGTCGGAACGGTGATCACGACCGACGACCGGTTTCGAACGCGAAACAAGTTCCACGGCGGCGTGATCGGTCTGATGATCGAGGGTGACCGGGGCGATGTCACATGGTCCGCCATGGCCAAGCTGGGGTTGGGCAACATGCGGCAGCGAGTCGAGATCGACGGGACGACCACGACGGTGATTCCGGCCGGTCCGACGACGACGACCACAGGAGGGCTGCTCGCCATGCCGACCAACATCGGGACTTACAAGCAAGACAAGTTCGCGCTCGTTCCGGAGTTCTCGCTCGGACTGCGCTGGCACATGTCGCCGCACGCCTCGCTATCGGCCGGCTATTCGTTTCTCTACTGGTCGGAGGTCGCGCGACCGGGCGAGCAGATCGACCGGGTGATCAACTTGACACAGGTTCCCGGCCCGATCGTCGGTGCAGCCCGGCCCGCTTTCAATTTCAACTCGGGCGGGATGCTCGTCCACGGCTTCCAATTCGGCCTGCGGTTCGACTACTGATTCATTGGCTGAATTGCCGGCTGAATCAGCCGAGAATCCGGTTCGAAGTTA
>JALUUK010000592.1 GCA_027021395.1 Acidobacteriota bacterium | reverse complement strand
GTAAGAGGTCGCTCGACCAGCGGAAGGTTGGAGTAGGTGCGCAGCGCGATGAATCCACCGGGGAAAAGGCGCACGTAGCCGATGCCGAGCACGCGTGAGATCAGGAACCAGCCGGCGGCTCCGTCCCGAAGCGATTCTCCGAGGGCGAGCTGTTCCGTATCGAGCAAGAGTCCGGACCTTAGCGCAATGTCCCGCGCGATTTCGGTGTCGATGCGACCGTCCGGGCGGATGGCGCTCAAGATGGGGGCCCTGACGGCACCGGGAATCGTGCGCTCCATGGGCGCCGAGCGGACATCGACCACCGTGCCGCCGGCCTCGACGGTGACACGACGCACCTCTTCGAGGCGGGCCGACTGGGGCGGTCGGGATCTGATGCGCAATGTCGAGGAGGTCTTCGACTCGGTGTTCGTGCGCTGCTGCGTCGGTCCATGAATTTCGAGCCAAGCGTCGATTCCTCCGTCGAGCACGAGGCAATGTCCGGCGCCTGCCGTTGCGAGCAGCCAGCACGTCGTAGCCGCCCGGGAGAAACCCTCGATGCTTCCTTCGTCCACGGCGACGATGATGTGCTCGGGACGCAGGCCGGAAGGAGCCAACAGGCGGTTGAACTCGGCGACGCTCTCTTCGTGCAAGGAGCCGTCGCTCGCCATGCGGAGGTTCGGAAGCGGCAGGGAAAGTGAGCCGGCGACATGCTTTTTCAGGTAGTCCGCATGTCTTCGCGAGTCCACGATCATCGGGCGCGGCCCGATGCGAAGCCGATGTGCCAGAACCTTGGCCTCGACGAGGGCTTCGAGCGGCGGCGGCGGTGGTGGTGGTGGCGCATCTTCCTCGCCTCGTCCGCACGCCCAGATCGAGAGCAGCAGCCAGCACGAAGCCGTGATCCGGAGTCCGGTTTTGGCGGTCTTGGCCATCATCGACAACACTCGCCTCAGGGCTCTGTGCTGTCCAGTCGGGGCTTTTGACACGCTAGGTTTCCACGGCTAGGATTCCCCGGCTCGCTCCGGCTTCTCGCCGGAGCGGTGCCATCCTAAGGGGCCGTAGCTCAGCTGGGAGAGCGCGTGACTGGCAGTCACGAGGTCAGGGGTTCGATCCCCCTCGGCTCCACCATTCGTCCGCGTCCATCGAGACTTCTCATGCCGGATTCCACCGTCGCAACAGCACTGATCCTATACGATACGAAGTCTGCGAAAAAGCGGCCGCTCGAGACGCTCGTGCCGAGGGCTTGCAGCATCTACAACTGCGGCCCGACGGTGTACGACATGAGCCATGTGGGTCACGCTCGCGCGGCGTTGGTCCCCGATATCCTGGTGCGGTTCTTGCGATACCGGTCATATCGAGTGACCTATGTCCGCAACATCACCGATCTCGACGACAAGATCATCGATCGCGCGCGCACCCTGCACCTCTCCGCCGAGGAGATCGCCGAGCGATATACGAAGGAATATCATCGTGATCTGAGCGATCTGAACATGCTGTCGCCCGATATCGAGCCGCGGGTGACCCGCCACATGGAGCAGATCCTTCGGAGCATCGAGGCATTGCTCGACAAGGGGCTTGCCTACGAGGTGGACGGAGATGTGTATTTTCGCGTCGACCGCTTCGAAGCCTACGGCGGTTTGAGCGGACGCCGCCCTGAAGACATGCAGGCGGGAGCGCGGGTCGAGGTCGATTCACGCAAGGAGAATCCATTCGATTTTGCGCTGTGGAAATCGGCGAAGGAGGGAGAACCCGCATGGGAGAGCCCTTGGGGAGCCGGG
>JALUUK010000591.1 GCA_027021395.1 Acidobacteriota bacterium | reverse complement strand
CGCTGCCGCGCCGGGGCTGGTCCGGGTTCGTGCGGCGGCTCTGATGAGGACGGCGGCCCGCTATACGGCGCTCGACCGAGCGGCGCGCGCACGCCAAGTGCTCGCTTCGGTTCCCGAGGAGATCCGAGGAACGACCTGGAGCCTCCTGGCGGCCTGGGCGGCGCGCCGTGACGGCGATCCCGTCTCGGCGGAGAAAGAGCTGGCGCGACTCGACGCGAGGACGCTGGACAGGCTCCGCTCATCGGGCAACGAAGACGTGGCACGTCTCGTCGCCCATGCATGGGTCGTCACCATGCCCTAACCCGGAGGATTCACGAACCTTCCACCGCGAGTGCTCGGACGAGGGGGTTCCGTGAAGGAATGGGGCGAACGACCGCGCAGCCTCGAAATCAGGCGGAAGCGGTCTTCTTCAGCGGTGCGAGAGTGATCGAGAGGTCCCGTCCCATCTGCTGACGGCTACGGTCTTCGGGTTGCCCCACGTCCGCAACCGTCGCGACGACTTTTTCGAGTACACGCTCCCCATTCTCCGGCCTGCGCATATCCCGGCGGCGAAACATGATGGTGACTCGTACCTTGTGGCCTTCCCCGAGAAAACGTCGGACCTTGCTGGTCTTGGTCTCGAAGTCGTGGTCGTCGATGGCCGGTCGATACTTGATTTGTTTGATTTCCGTCTGGTGCAGCTTTTTCTTGGCGGCTTGGGCCTTTTTCTGCTGCTCGTAGCGATAGCGGCCATAGTCCATGATGCGGCAAACCACCGGACGCGTATCGGCCGAAACTTCGACCAGATCGAGTCCTTGGTTCTGCGCCATGGTGCGGGCCTCTTCGACAGGGACGATGCCAACCTGATTCCCCTCGGCATCGATGAGACGGACGGGGCTGATTCGGATGCGCTCGTTGATCCGAACAGAGGGTTGTTCGGGGCGCTCCATGCGAAATCTCTTCATCCGGTGTCTGCGTTCCTCCTCAGCGCGGTGTATCGTAAATTTTACCCGTCAGGACCGGCCGCGCGTTCCGGTCGAGAAGGCGCCCATCCTATCACCTTCTTCGGACTTGTCCTGCTCTATCCATCGGAGAAAATGTGGGGGCCGGAGCCGAGCGGAGCAAGGCGAAAGCTTCGTCGGCGGGGCGAGGAGACGACGATGCCGGATCGAGAGAGGGTTTTTTCGTTCGGAGCGGGGCCGGCTTGCTGGCCGGACGAGGTGCTCGAGCGGATCTCGCAGGGAATGCTCCCGCGCTTCTCGGGAGGCTTGTCCGTTCTCGAATGGAGCCACCGATCGCCGGAGTACGAAGCTCTTCAGGAGGAGGTCAAGTCCCTGCTGCGAAGCCTGTTGGAGGTGCCGGAGAACTTTCAGATTCTTCTGTTGCCCGGAGGCGCGACGATGCAATTCGCCATGGCGCCGATCAACCTCCGCCCTGATCCGCGAAGGCCCGTCGATTTCGTACTCACCGGTTCTTGGTCCAAGAAGGCGCTCGAGACGGCGCGACGGAGCGGGGAAGTGCGGGTAGCGGCCGATGGAGCCGCCTATGGGGCAGCGCATGGACCGGGCGGCGTTTTTTCCGCTGTCCCACCCGTGGACGATTGGGATATGGCCGACGACGCCGCCTATCTGCATCTGACGACGAACAACACGATCGTCGGAAGTCGAGTGAGGGAATGGCCGAAAGGAAGGCAGGTGCCGATCGTCGCAGATGCGAGTTCCGACATCATGCTGGCTCCCTTGGCCTGGGAAGATCTCGGCATGGTCTACGCCGGTGGGCAAAAGAACCTCGGCCCGGCGGGAATGGCCGTCGTGATCATCCGCAGCGATTTGCTGGACTCGTCCGCCGATTCTCTCGCCCCGATCTTCTCATACAAAGCGCATGCCGAGGCTCGTTCGCTGCTCAATACGCCGCCCACCGCTCTCGTATTCATGATGCGGGAGATGCTGGCCTGGGTTCGCGACGAGGGGGGGCGGGAGGAGATGCTTCGGCGGGCACTTCAGCGGGCGGAATCGGTCTACGGTGCACTCGAAGAACATGAAGAAATCTACGAAATCCCGGTTCGTCGCTCGGATCGCTCCTTGACCAATATCGTTTTCCGCCTCAAAGACGCATCGAGCGATGCGGACTTTCTCCGCGGGGCGGCCGAGCGCCGCATGATCGGGCTTGGCGGTCATCGAAGTGTCGGCGGTTTTCGCGCTTCGATGTATAACGGGGTATCGCTAGAGGCAGTCGGGCGATTGGTGGAGTACATCCACGCCTTCGCTCGTCGCGGTTGAAACGAGGAAACATGCTTGCGTTCGTCGGCCATTGGAGAAAGCCGCTCGTCATCGGGGTCGGTTCACTTCTTTTTGCGGTGGGATTGTCGGGTTGTCGGACGAGTGCGCCGGCATTCGAGCCGACCGCGCATGTGGGACAGGAGATTCTGCTGCTCTCGCCGAGCGTGCGTCTTGGTAGCGAGGTGGATCGCGAAACCGTTGAGCGCGTTCGGCGGGAAGTGCAGCAGGAAATCCGAAGCGTGCTGGCGGAGGGGGGAGCGGTCGTTTTGCGGGCGCGCCCCGACGCGGAGGAAGAACGTCTGCTCAAGCGTCTCTTGCAAGCCATGCAGAGTTCTCACTCTCGTTCTCCACCGAGATTGCGGCGCGGCGAACTCTTACCCGTCACCGGCGAACTCCCCGCGGTCAGCCCCGGGAGCAGCAGCGTGCTGGCCGTGTTGCTCAGTCGCACCGGTCCCCTGCAAGAAACGGGGGAGGCCGTCCCACTGCCCACCGGCGAACTCATTCCTTATCCGGACGAGCTTTTCGAGTACGAAGTTCCCACCACCGACCGCAGAACGATGCAAGGCTTTTCCCTTGAAATCATCTTCGTCGATTCGAAGTCGGGTGCCGTATTGGCGCACCGCCGCGTGATTCAGCCGGTCAGAAGCGACGAAGATCTCTCGCAGGCGGTCTCCTCGCTCGTGGGCGCTGCATTTCGCTCCATCGGCAATTGACGGCGGCGAGATCGGCGCGCCGCCGGGTGCGAAGATCGTTTCGGGGATTCGCGTGCGTAGCGCTTAGAAGCGCATCGAGAAATCGAAGGCCGGCACCATGCTGAAACGCGATCCCGAGATCAAGGGCGAAGCGACATCGGGAACGGTATTGCGGAAGGTCAATTGGAAGCGGAAAGCCATGCGCTGTCCGATGGTCCATCGCGCTCCGACGCCGGCTTCGTACCAGAGCGAGATATCGGTCGATGCCGCCAAGGCCTCGTTCGACGAAGTGACGCTGCCTTGGCCGATGGCGGCCATGCCGAGGATGGTGAATTCCGGCTCACCCGAAATGACGAAGGTGTTCGTCAGCCCGTAGTGGACGACGTCGACGTCGAATATGTTCTTCTTGTCGGTCGTATTCTGTACTTCGTAGATCGGCCCGAGCATCCACCAATCGTTGATCCGAAATTCCAGGCGGGCTCGATAGGCTAGATTCTGGCTTACCCGGAACCTCTCGGCGAGCAGGGGATAGCTTCCTCCCAGCGCGAACTCGACTTTTCGCTCTTCCTGGGCCCACGAGAGTGGGGCGGTGAACGCGAGCATCAGGGAGAGAAGCAGCAGCGAGGGGACCCATCGTTTCATCGTCGAACTCCTTGGGAAGGGGCCGTCCGGTACGCGAACCGCCCATGTGGCCGGGGATTCTAGTGCCTCATTCCTAGGTCGTCGACCGTCTTAGAGGTCGTGCAAGGCCGTCAGACGGCTCGTCAGGTGATCGAAGGCCTCATCCACGCTTCCGCAGATCCTGATGAGATCCAAATCCTCTTTGCTGATGGTTCCCCACTCGACCAGCAGGTCCCAGTCGACGACATTTTCCCAAAACTCCGCGCCGTAGAGCACGATCGGTCGCGGGCGGGAGGATTTTCCGGTTTGCATCAGTGTGAGGACTTCGAACAACTCGTCGAAGGTGCCGAAACCTCCGGGGAAAATGGCCAAAGCCTTGGCCAGGTAGACGAACCAGAACTTACGCATGAAAAAGTAATGAAATTCGAAGGCCAATTCTCGTGAGACGAATTCGTTGACGCCCTGCTCGAAAGGGAGGCTGATGCCGAGCCCGACCGATACCCCGGCAGCACGTGATGCTCCTTCATTTGCGGCTTGCATGATGCCCGGCCCGCCTCCGGAGCAGACGATGAATCGTCTCTTGCTCGAAGAAAGCCCCTTCGACCACTCGGTGATGCGATAGGCCAGTTCTTCGGCATCGTCGTAGTAGGCGTCGAGGCGGTTCTTGCCCCCTTCCTTCGTCATGGGACGTTTTTTCTCTGCACGAGCGGAACCGAAGAAGACCACGGTGTCTTCGACGTGGTAGCGCTCGAAACGTTCTTCCGGTTCCAAGTATTCAGCTAGCAGGCGAATCGTTCGCGCCTCTCGGCTGGCAAGGAAATCCAGGTTGCGGTAGGCCTTCGGGGGATGCGTCGATTGGTCTCGCTTCATCGTGGCTCTCCATTCGCCTCGGCTCGTTCAAGTCGCTTTCGATCGCGTAGGTTCTTTAGGATATCAACCGCCCGAGCGTGTTCGGCCCGCATGGATGACCCGCGAAACCGGGCTCTCGGAACTCCCCTACGCCATGTCGCCCAAGAAATGCACGGCGGGTCGCGATGAGGCGGGCCTAGGCAGACAGGCTCCAAGGTGCGGTGAATAATGCAGGCCCGGTGGTGCTTTCGCCACGCATCCGGATACTCGGTGGCATGTCTCGAGAATCCACCACCTGGGTTTGGATCGATCGCCCGGAGCAACTCTCTGCTCTGCTCGAAGATCTCACGGATTGCTTTCGTTTGGCGATGGATACCGAAGCAGACGGTTTTCACGCGTATCGGCCGAAACTCTGCTTGATTCAACTCGCATGGGAAGGCGGTCCGGCAAGAAGCGGAGGGTCCGCGCTGATCGATCCTTTGGCGCTCGGAGAGAATCTCCGATGGATGAGAGGCCTTTGCGAATCGGCCTCCACGGAGATGATCTTGCACGGAGCGGATTACGACATTCGTTTGCTCAAGCGCGATGCCGGTTTGTCGATTCGCGGGCTTTTCGATACGCAGATCGCGGCGCGCCTTCTAGGGTGGAAACGCACCGGGCTAGCGACTCTGGCGGAAGAAACGGCCGCCGTGAAACTCGACAAATCGCAGCGCCGGGTGGATTGGGCGCGCCGACCGCTGTCGCTGGAAGCAAGGGAATACGCAGCGAAGGATGTCGATATCCTTTTTCGCATTCGGGATGCCATGGCCGACCGGCTCGAGGAGAAGGGGCGGCTTGGTTGGTTGGAGGAGGAATGCCGCGAATTGGAGAAGGTCGAAGCACTGCCTGAGGAGATCATGGATCATCGACGCGCGCTCCGGCGCATTGCGCGCAGCGGAGGTTTGAGCGCACGGCAAAGGGCCGTGTTGGCTCAACTCGCCCTGTGGCGTGAGCAGGAGGCCCGCAGGCGGAATGTGCCTGCGATCTTCATCTTGCAGCCGAAAACCATGATTCGTTTGGTCAAGGACGGGATTCGCGATCTTGCGGGCTTGAGCAAAGCCGGGCTACCCCCTCCTGTGTTTTCCCGCTACGGCAAATCCATCCTCAGCGCGCTCGCGGAGGGTCGGAGGCTTCCGCTGAGGGCGATCGAAGAGCGCAAAACGGCGGCTCCGGCCGCGGATCGGCCCGAGATCGACCGCCGGGTCCTCGAAGAACTCAAAGTGCTACGTCTCGATGCGGCGAAGCGCCTAGGGATCGAGGCGGGAGTTCTTTGCTCGACGCAGGTCCTCGAGAAGCTCGCGCGGGACCTTCCGAAAGACGAAGAGGGCTTCATCCAAGCGGGAATGCGCGCCTGGCAAGCGACGGAATTCGGACCTCTCGTCTCGAAAGTGCTCGATCGTCGGTGAAGTGCGGTACAATTTTCCCGTTGGTTGATTTTCGCGTTCGCCGTCGATACCGGGTTCATCGGTGCCGCACTTCGTGGTGCCGGCAGGAACGAGGAGATCCTCATGGCCGAATCGACTCGGGACATCGTCTTGGAGACATTGCGCTCTCTTTCGCGCCTAGAAGATGATGGTCCGTTGGTGGTATCTCTCTATCTCGATACGCGCTGGGGTGACGGTCGACGGCGAGAAGCGGCTCGGCTCTTCGTAAAGAACAAGATTCGCCAGGTTCTCGCGGTTCATCCTCCGGAAGACGGAGGGGCGGACCTATTCAAAGATACCGAGCAGATACGGCGGGCCGTGGACGAAGTGCTCTCGCCGGGAAGTCGCCATCAGGGTCGAGGTCTGGTGGTCTTTGCGAGCACGGAGCGTCAGCTGTGGGTCGCGATTCCCACGCCCCGCCCTTTCGAAAACCACTTGGTCGTGCGTCGGGTGCCCTACCTGATGCCGCTGGCCCGCATGGCCGACGATTTCGCTTCGGCGCTCTTGTGTCAGGTGGATTCACGTTCGGCGCGGGTTCTGGAATTCGTGCATGGAGGCTTGGCCGGGCAATCGGTCGTCGACTCGCCGGAGGTTCCCGGGCGACATCAGCAGGGCGGCTGGTCGCAGATGCGCTATCAGCGGCACGTGGACTGGCTGCGCGAAAAACATGTGCGAGAGGCGGGAGATGTTTTCGTTCGCTTGGCGGATCGCTTGCCGCGCGCTCAGCTCTTCATCTCGGGACCGCACGAGCCGGTGACTTGGTTGCGCGCCATGTTGCCGAAGAGGGTTCTCGTGCGGGAGCCGACGACCCTGGGAATCGATTCGACTTGCGAGCTTCCGGGTGTCGTGCGTGCCGTTCTCGAGGGGATCGAGAAGCGCGAACGGAACCTCGAGCGCGAGAATGTCTCGTTGACGCTGCAGGAGGCACTTTCCGGCGGCCTCGCGGCTAGCGGTCCCGGGGAGGTGGCCATCGCCGCCAACCGCGGCGCGATCCTCGAATTGTTGATTCACGACGACGTGCCGGTTTCCGGCTGGCGATGCGAATGCTCGCTGCTGCTAGGTGCGGGCCTCTCGCCCAAGCAGTGCCCGGGTTGCGATCGCGGCACCGTGCCCTGCGATCTCGGCGAGCGACTGGTGGAAAAAGTCTATGCCGCGGGTGGTGCGGTCGAGGTCGTGCGCGAGGACTCTCGTTTGCGGGATATCGGCGGGGTGGCGGCGCGGTTGCGCTTCGGGGTCTAGTCGGACACCAAGAGTGTGGGGGAGACGGGCATCGGAGCGGTCTGACCGTTATATTCGGCGAGACACGAGGAGGTCATGCGTGATGAGCCGATGGCATAGACTGCGTTCCGTATCGTTTAGGGCTTGTTTTTTGTCGTTGTTATCGATCGCGGGTGCTTGGAATCTTGCGGCTGCGGCGGGTCATGTGGAATTCGACAGCAAGGTCTACGAGGCGGGAGACGTCGACCTCGGAGAAGTGATCGAGCACGACTTCGTGATTCGGAATACGGGAGATGAGCCGGTCAACCTGACGGCAGTGCGGCCCTCGTGCGCCTGTACGGTTCCTCACTACCCACCCGTTCTCCAGCCGGGCGAGGAGGGGGTGATCCGCATCGCCGTCGATACCAAGACCCTTTCGGCCGGAAAACTCACGAAGACGGTGACGATCAATACCGACGCACCCAATGCTCAGAGGGTGATTTTGAAGGTCAACATGGTGTTGGTGACGCCGCTCGAGTTCCTGCCCAAGGCGCTCGTCTATATGCGGACGGTGGCCGGAGCCGGTGGTGAAGAAGAGGTGCTCGTGCGTCCGCATCGCAAAGGGATGGCGGTCGTCGGTGCGAGTTCGGACAACGCGAACATCCTCGTAGAAATGGTCAAAGCTGAGGGGCATACCGGGGATGATGCATCGCCTCAAGGCGGCCTGCGGTCATTGTTGCTTCCTCGACAGGGCGACTACTGGCTGAAGGTGCGTCTCAAAGACGACACACCGGTCGGACTCCATCGCGCGGTGGTCACGGTCAAGACCAACGATTCAGATTATCCGGAGGCGGTTTTGAAGGTGAACGCCGCCGTTGCCGAGCCGAAAGCGCCCTAAGGTTCGTTTCCCGCGCGACGGAGGGAAGCCCTTGGGTCGGCCCTCCTTGAAACGGGCCGGAGGATCCCGTTTCCCGCGCGACGGAGGGAAGCCCTTGGGCCGGCCCTCCTTGAAACGGGCCGGAGGATCCCGTTTCCCGCGCGACGGAGGGAAGCCCTTGGGCCGGCCCTCCTTGAAACGGGCTGGAGGATCCCGTTTCCCGCGTGACCGAGGGAAGCCCTTGGGCCGGCCCTCC
>JALUUK010000590.1 GCA_027021395.1 Acidobacteriota bacterium | reverse complement strand
TTGATCCGGCGTCGCAGCGACGTGTCGCCGGGCTACGATGCTTCGGAGGAGAGTCATGCCGATCTACGAATTCAAGTGCCGTGACTGCGGATCCCTGATGGAAGCATTGCGACGGATGGACCAGGGTCCGGAAGGACTGATTTGCCCAAAGTGTGAGTCGAAGAACCTCGAACGCGCCCTTTCGACTTTCGCGGCGGCGCCCGGTCAAGCGGCTGACCCCGGGTGCGGCAAGGGCGCGGATTGCGGGAAGAACACAGGCTTCGGCTGAGGTATCTGATCAGGCATCCGGCGGATGCCTTAGGAGTCCGGGTAGCAGAAACGGACGCAGGCTCATGACCGATTCCCCCCCCCCGCGCGCGACCTTTGCGGCTTGGCGCGACCGATCATCTTCTCCGAGGCGCGCATGCTCCGAGGCGCGCACCACTGAGCGGGGTACGGCATCGCGCGCAAAGCCGCAAAGGGAGATCCGGCTGCAAGATTTCGAGATTCGCAACCGCGGCCGGCTCATCGATCCGGCCGCGAGCCTGTGCCGGGAGGGGAGTCTGCTGGTTAGTCGAGTGGGACTTTCACGGAAAAGGCGCCCCGCAGGTCGCCTAGCGAGTACTCCGTGGCTTGGTCGGAGGGATATCCTTCAGCCAATGCGGAGCGAACGTCCTCGAGCAGAGCTTTCGAAGGCCCGTGGCAATTGAGGCACAATTCGCCAATGAAGATCGGGCGCATATAGTGAAGCTGTGCGGTGCCGGTGCTCTCGAAAAGTTCGACGTGCTCGGCCGTTTTGACTTCTTCGACCATTCCACTCGCGACATCGGCGGCCCAAGCCTCGAGTACGGTTCGTTCGGCTTGGCTCGGAGCATTGTTTGGCGAACGGGGTTTGAGGCTGACCCGCCCGACGGTGATGCCCTTCATGGAATGAGCCTTTGCAATGGGCTGAGCTTCGAGCCGGCAAGCCTCGAGCGCATGTGCCGGGCCGCCGGCCTCAATGGCCGCGAGCAGCGTGCCCTTGAGTTCTTCGGCGAAAGCATTCGTCGCTTGTCGCGCTCGGGCCAGCGCTTCGCTCGTGTCCCGCTCGGTGGGTTTCCGGGGCGCCGAACAGGCGAGCGACAAGAGCAACCCGACGATCGTCCATGTGATCTTCCAAGATCGATGCGTCTTCATAGCGGTGACTATAGCAGGCATTCGCGAGCAAGAGCCTTCCCCGCTGCGTGCTATCCCTGGATCCCATACTTCTGGAGCTTTCGATAAAGTGTCGTGCGGCCAATTGAGAGCATGCGCGCCGCATGGCTGAGATTGCCTCGTGTCGATTCGATGGCTCGGAGGATGTGGTCGCGTTCCATTTCGTCGAGAGAGACGACCCTGTCGGATTTTTCTCCGAGCGGGTCGGGGCCGGGCAAAGTCGAGCGCCCGATGACTTGCATTTCCGCAGAAGGCATCGGAGCGAGCGTATCCCCGAGACTGGCTTGCACACAAGGCGGGAGGTGTTCGGGGAGGATGGGGCCCTCGTCCGCAAGAACGACGGCGCGCCGCAGGGCGTTTTGCAGTTCGCGAACATTGCCGGGCCAGGAATAGGCTTCGAGCAGTTCCATGGCCCCGGGGTGGACGGCGACCGGGCGGTCGTGACGGGTTTCGCGGAGGATATGGCGTACGAGGTCCGGAAGATCTTCTTTTCTCTCGCGCAGCGGTGGGAGCGATACCGGATAGACGGAGAGGCGATAATAGAGATCCTCGCGGAATCGACCTTCCTTGACCAGGGCCGAGAGATCCCGATTGGTCGCGCAGATGATGCGCGAGTCGACGGGAATCGGCCGGTTCCCTCCCACGCGCGTAACGGTTCGTTCTTGGATCGTTCGCAGGAGCTTGGCCTGGACCGAGGGTGAGAGTTCGCCGACTTCGTCGAGAAAGAGCGTGCCGCCGTCTGCCGCCTCGAACTTGCCTGTATGCATCTTCTCCGCACCGGTGAAGGAGCCCTTTTCATGCCCGAAAAGTTCACTCTCGAGCAGACTCTCGGGAAGAGCCGCGCAGTTGATGGCGACAAAGGGGCCGTTCTTGCGGGGGCCCTCGTGATGAATCGCCCGGGCGAAGAGTTCCTTTCCGGTTCCCGAATCGCCCTCGATGAGAACCGTGAGGTCCGTGGGAATGACCTTCTCGATCAGGCCGACGGCTTCACGTAGACCGCCTCGGGCACCGATGATCTCGTCCATGGAGTAGCGATCGCCGAGTTGAGTTCGCAGTTCACGAATCTGGCGAGAGAGGTGAGAGATTTCCAGTGCGTTGCGTACGGCAATGGCTAGGCGCTCCATCTCGAAAGGCTTGGTGAGAAAATCCTGCGCACCGAGCTTCATGGCTTCGACCGCATTTTCCACCGAGCCATCGGCCGTCAGTACGACGACCGGAAGGTCCGGGATCAATCGCCGCGCCCGTCGCAGAACGGCAAGCCCGTCGATACCCGGCAGCATGAGGTCGAGCAGCACGAGATCGACCGGTGCACCCTCGATGCGTTCGAGGGCTTCTTCGCCGCTTTCAGCGGTCTCCACTCTATAGCCGAGCCGAGCGAGCGTGAAAGAGAGCACGCGCCTGAGGGACGCTTCATCGTCCACCGCGAGGATCAATGGTGAGCGCTGGCGAGTTCTCGTCAGGGGCTTGAGCGAGCGAATGGAAGCTGCCATGGGTTTACCTCCGGGCGAACATTTCCGAACGGTTCAACGGCAATATGGGTTCTCGCTTCGTCTGTGCCAAGCTGAGACAGGTGGAGCGTCCCACCACGGAACGAGCGGCACACTGGGTCTGTATCGTTCCGATGCGGGTGGTGCGATCTTAGTGATTATCTGTCAGGGGAACCAAGGCTTACGTTTTACCACGGAAAGGTACGAGAATTGCTATCAAAGATGCTGCGGGCGTTGTGGGGGCGCTGGAGGCGACATCGATGGGTCGCGACGACGGGAAGTTCGGCGATCGCCGAGGTATGGACGGGCACGGGGAATATCCGTCTTCGGTCGATCGGCGCCGTCCACCGCGTGAGGTTCAACACGAGCAACTCGACGCCGGTACTCAATTGGCATGGATCGAAAGCTTGCTCGACGGCCTGCCGCATGCGATGGCGTTGCTCACCTCCGATGCACGTTTTCTTTGGGCGAATCAGGGTTTCTTGGAGTTGATTCACCGGTCTCTCCCCGAGATCCGCGGCTCGCGGGTGACGATCCTTGCCGGACCCTATGCGGAAAAGGCTGAAGGACGCGTCATTCTCGACCTCGTGGAGAATGGGAACGGCATCCTGACGACGGTGGCCTTTACGCGAGAGGGGATGCCTTTTCCTTGCGAGTTTTCCGTTGCTCGTCCCCCTTCACCAGGTCCGGCGGCCATGGTACTGACCGCCAAAGATCTGAGTGAACTCGAGCGTTTGCGAACCGAGATGATGGTCAAGGCCGAGTCCGCCCAGCGTGAGCGGGAGATCATTCGGGCAACGACCGAGGCTCTCGAGCAGGGTGTGATCGTCGTCGACGATAGCGAGCGACTCATCGTACTCAATGCGGCGGCATCGAAGTTGCTTGATCTACCTGTCGATCAGTCCCACGGGCACTCGTTGACCGATCTGCCGCTTCCGAGCGGATTCCGTGGCCGCTGGCTGGCTTTTCTCGCCGGCGCAAAAGACAGTGAGTCGAGTGAGGTCCTGCTCGAGCGTGGCGGCGAGTCGCTCAGACTTCAGGCCGACTTTCGGCGCGTTCGATCGATACGCCGGGTCCCGATGGGTAGCTTGTGCATCCTCTATCCCAAAGAAGACTCGCTCGACGCCTCGGCATGCGCGAGCATGGCACGTCTAGGACACGATCTGCGCACGCCTTTGACTTCGGTGCAGGGTTTCGTGGACGCACTGCTGGGGGAACCCGATATCGACGTCGGAACGCGAACGGAATTCCTCGAGATCGTTGCCAAAGAATCCCGCCGCATGGGTCGGGTCATCGCCGAATGGTCCGAGGTCGCCCAGGAGGCGATGGAAAGGAAGTGAGCCCCCACCAGCGGACGAACGCCCTGATGGGGGCCGACAGGAAGCCTCGAGGTCCACGTCCCTCCCCAGGGATGAATCGACCTGAAGCACAAACAGATGGCCTCTGCCTCTACGATCTCGGCGTTTTCCAGTTCCGTGCCCGATCGATTGCCGCAACCGCAGTGCCGATGCCACCTAGGCGAAGCTCATTCGGTCGAGACCGAACGATACCGAACGCCGACTGCCGGGAAAGAATCCTCCCGGACCGTCGTAGAATTACGCCGATCCTGATGAGCGCACAACAAAACGGGAAGAATATCGCTGAATGAACTCAGCGGGCACCGTCTCAAGCTGGGGGCAACGATGCCGCGCGGGGGTTCTTGCCGGAATGAGACATCGAGGTGGGGGGTTAGGAGCATGCTCAGAAATCAGACTTCTCGCACGATGATACGGTCCGTCGTGCCCTCCACGGGGCCCGGTCGGCCGCCGAGAATGACGATACGATCCCCACGTGCGACTTCTTTTCGCCTTTCGAGATCTCCCAGAACAGTCTCGATGGCGATTTCGAGCGAGCGCTTTTCGGCTAGGTAACGTGGGACGACGCTGCGGAAGAGCGTCATGCGGCCAAGAGTCTGTCGTGAAGGAGTGTAGCCGTAAGTCGGCAACGGCGGCATCGCGCGGGCCACCTGCCGCGCCGTCGCGCCGCTGCGCGTGAGAGCGACGAGGGCTCTCGCGCCGATATCTTCCGCCAGCCACACCGCGGTCTCTGCAATGCTGTGAGCCATCGAAGTACTTTCGATGCGTCTTCTGCTGACTCGGCGGCGCGCCGCGAGGGCCTCGGCTTCCCTCGCGATGCGATCCATCATGCGCACGGATTCGACGGGGTAGTCGCCGGTGGCCGTCTCCGCCGAAAGCATGACGCCCCAGCTTCCGTCGAGCACGGCGTTGGCGACGTCGGAAGCCTCGGCACGGGTTGGCCGAGCAGACGAACGCATGGATTCGAGCATCTGCGTCGCGGTGATGACCGGCTTTCCGGCATGTCCCGTGCTGCGGATGATGCGCTTTTGCTCAATGGGAACCCGCTCGGGCGGGAGTTCCACACCGAGGTCTCCGCGAGCGACCATGATCGCATCAGACGCAGCGAGAATGCTTTCGAGCGACTCTACCGCAGGCACCGTTTCTACCTTGGCGATCAAGAGCTGCTTTCCACCGAGCTTGCGGATCAGCCTACGGGCCTGCTCGAGGTCCTGTCTTCTGCGCACAAAGGAGAGCGCAATGAAGTCGACGTCGAGTTCGACCGCAAGCGCCAGATCTCGTCGATCCTTGGGTGTCATCGCTGCGCGGACGATCTTTGCCTGAGGAATCGACAAGCCCGCGCGAGAGGTCAGGGTGCGGCCGTCGAGCACACGGCAGCGAATCCTATGCGCTTCGACTTTGGTGACCAGCAGCCGCACTTCTCCATCGGCCAGCAAGATTTCGTCCCCGGCAGAGGTTTCCTCGCTCAAAGGTCGATAGGCCACCGGAAGAATGGCCCGGTCCAGGTCCATATCCGAGCGCTTCGTGCAGAGGGTGACGTCCATACCGCGTTCGAGGCGCAGGATCCCGTCGAATCGGCCGAGGCGCAGCTTCGGCCCTTGCAGGTCGGCCAGAATCCCGATCGGCCGTCCGGCCTTTCGCGCGGCGCGCCGAACGCGCGAGGCAAGGCGGCGATGCGAATCGGCGTCTGAGTGGCTCATGTTCAGTCGCGCGACGTCGATTCCCGCGGCGATCAGTTCTTCGATGACCGCAGGAGAATCGCTCGCCGGGCCAAGGGTGGACACAATGCGAGTTCGTCGTTCCGGCTGTCTCGGCATGGGGGTCCCTATCTGCTCGCTTCCATTCTATCCTCTGCGAAGTCTTTCGTAAGTTTGGCCCTCAAGAGTCTCTCGTATCGGACGATAAGCAGGCGAAGGAGGTGTGATGGCGGGACCGTTGCGTACGGTCGAGGCAGAGCCTGCTGCAGAGCAGGCCGAGGACCTCATACCGGGACTCAGGCTCAATCGGCTTCTTGCGCGTGGCGGGTTTGCAGAAGTCTGGGAAGCGGAGCAGATTTCGCTCGGTCGTCGGGTCGCGGCGAAGATTCTACGGCATGAGCACCTCGATCATCCCCAGATGGTTCAGCTCTTCGAGCAGGAGTCACGGGTTCTTGCGCGCCTGAATCACCCCAATCTCGTACAGGTCATCGATCGAGGGGCGTCCGAGCAGGGGCCGTATTTCGTGATGGAGTTCGTCGAGGGGCAGACCTTCCAAGAACTCATCTCCCGCGGCACTCTCGGCCGCGAGAGGGCTCTTTCCATTCTGCTTCAGACGGCTCGAGGCCTAGCCTACGCCCATCGCAACGGCATCGTGCATCGCGACATCAAGCCTGCAAACGTACTCGTCGGGCGCAGCGGCCAAATCAAGCTATCAGACTTCGGCATCGCTGCAGTCAAGGCTGCCGCAGACAAGACGGAAGAGGATGACGCAGGCACCAATCGGAGGGCCCTCGGAACGCGGGCGTTCATGGCTCCCGAGCAGCGTACTTCCTTCGACGACGTCGGTCCCGAAGCCGACGTCTACTCATTGGGAGTGATCTTGCACCGGATCATCACGGGAAAGCTTCCCGAGGGACCCGGGCGAGTGGCGAAGGGGGTTAGGATTCCCGAGCGCCTCCTGCCGATCATCGAAAAGGCGCTCGCTTCGAGTCCCGGGCGTCGTCACCCTCACGCCGGAGCGTTCCGCGAGGCGCTGGTCATCGCTCTCGAGGGTCGGCATCTCGACGATCGGATCCGGCGCGGCGCAGCTTCCGCACTTGGGTCGGCGGGTCGCTTCGAGTTACTCGATGTCATTCGCCAAGACGAGCGGCGCTCGGTGTATCTCGTGCGAAAGGGAGGGGCGGACGGCGAGCGTATCGTCGTCAAGAGGTATCGAAAAGACCCGGAAGCGCTGAAGGTCGTGCGTCAGCTCATCCGCGTCGATCATCCCAACATCGTACGAATTCATGCTGTAGGGGAGCGAGACGATGCGTTCATCATGTTGATGGAGCATCTGTCCGGAGGAGATTTGCGCGAGCGCCTCGTCAAACCGCATCCCTGGCGCGAAGCACTCAGCATTGCACGTGAGGTGACTCAAGCACTCGTTCATGCCGCGAAGTTCGGCATCGTGCATGGAAATCTGAGACCATCGAACGTCTTGTTCGATGAGGCCGGCCGGGTGCGGGTTACGGACTTCGGCTTACCGGAGCACTATCGAGGTGAGGCAGGGAAAAGAAACTGGTACGCAGCACCGGAAGGAACGGGCGGGCCGCAAGCGGACATTTACGCCGTCGGTGCCATCGTCTACGAGATGTTGATGGCGGCGGCCGTACCTGAGGACCAGGACGATCTCTTCCGCGATGCCTATCGCAGCCACGCCATTCCCGACAAGGTCAAGACGGTCATCTCGAAAATGCTCGCTCCGGCCGATGTTCGCTACGGTGCCGTCGAGCATGTTCTCAACGAAGTGGAGCACCTTCTTGGAGAGGAGACCCGGGCAGGCCAAAGCAGCGTTGTCGAGGACATCGCTCCCGCTGCGACGAATCACGCAGCATCCGTTGACGCGCGACGCCCCGCGTACGGGGCTGCGCTCATCGGTCTCGGAGGCCTCCTCTTCGTCTGGGCGCTCAATGCAGAGTGGGTGCAGAACTTTCTCGTCAACTTCTTTGCAGGCTCTTGACGTCGCTCGTTCCGCGCAGTCGAATGCTACTGAACCGCTGTATCTTCAAAGGTCGAGTTATCAGCCATGTTCGGGTCGAATGTCGTTGCGCTGACGTCGGCGTTATTCGTCAGCGTACCGCTCGCGCCGACATCGACATTCACGGTGATCGTATACTGAGCGACGCCGCCTGCCGCGATCGTTCCGAGCGTGCAAGTCGGCACACCGTTCGGGTCTTCAGAGCAGCCCGCCGTAGAATCCAGAACGACGCCCGCGGGTAGAGTGTCGGTGACGACGACGCCGGCAGCATCGGAAGGTCCGGCGTTGCTGACTTCGATCGTGTAGACGATAACCCCGCCGGGTGCCACCGGATCGACATCGTCGACCTTCGTTATCGAGAGATCCGCTTCTGTGTTGACCGTCGTATCCTGCGTGGCGGAATCGTTGGCCGCGTTGGTGTCGGTGGTGCTCGAAGAGACCGAGACGCTGTTGGTCAGGATCGTGCCGTCGGCGACGTTGGCATCGACGGTG
>JALUUK010000589.1 GCA_027021395.1 Acidobacteriota bacterium | reverse complement strand
GGTCGGATCCGTCTTTTGGGCGGCGGAATACTCGTTTCTCGAAAATCCGTCGATTGCTACGATCATCGCCGGCATGAAACGCGTTCGCCCGACGATTTTCATCAGCATCCCCAAGAAGTGGCAGCAACTCTACGAAAAGGTCGGAGAAACGGTCGACCTCGTCGTCGATGACGATAAGAAAATTCGAGCGGCGGTCGCCGAAATCACCGGCAGCGAACTACGCTGGGGGCTCTCTGCCGCCGGCTGGCTCTCCCCTGAGATCTTCCGCTTCTTCCAGCGCCATGGGATCGAAGTCATGAGCGGCTTCGGCATGACCGAAGCGACCGGCGGTATCACCATGACCCCTCCGGGACGATATCGCGAAGAGTCGCTCGGCCTGCCCCTGCCGGGAATCGAATGCAGACTGGCCGAAGACGGCGAACTGCTGGTGCGCGGACCCTATGTGACCGATGGAGTTTTCGGCGAAGCGCCAAGCGAGAAGGGGCAGTGGCTGCACACCGGCGACATCATGCGCGCGGATGATGACGGGTTCCTCGAAATCATCGACCGCAAGAAGGCGATCTACAAGAACTCCCGCGGCGAAACCATCGCTCCTCAACGTATCGAAAAACATTTCGAAGATCTCGAACCCGTCCATCAAGCGATGCTCGTCGGCGACCAACGCCCGCACAATACGCTGCTGATTCATCCCGAGTGGAGCGAGATTCCGGATCTCCCACAGGATATTCACGACGAGCGAGTGCGAGTGTTCTTTTCATCGCTCATCGTCGGCGTCAATGCTTTTCTAGCGCCGTTCGAGCGTATCGTCGATTTTCGGCTGATCGACCGCGCCTTTTCCGCCGAGAGAGGAGAACTGACGTCCAAGGGCACGCTCAAGCGAAAAGCGATTCTCGCCGCCTTTCCCCAGCTCATCGAGGAGATGTATTCGCGGAACCATATCGCCGTTCGTCACAACGAAGTCGAAATTCGTATCCCGTCTTGGTTCTTGCGGGAGCACGGCTGCCTCGCCGACGACATCATCGTGGACGAGCGGGGCTTGCATATTCCCAAGCTGAAGCGCTCACTCAACCTTCGCTGTGTTGATGCCGCCGCCGGAATCGTAGAGGTAGGCGACTATCTCTATTGCGTGAAGAGCGCCGGGCCGGAACGGTCTTTCCTGGTGCTCGAAGTCGACCAACTCTTGACCATCCCCTTGCTTTGGCTCGGCAATCGGAGTCTCGCGGCCTTTGCCGGAGAAGTGGTCGATGCTCGCAACCGCAGCGACCCGGCAGAGTGCTCTCTGCGTTTCTACGATTGTCGCGCGACATCGCAGAGCGAGCCGAGATCTCACGAGCGCAAGCATTTTTCGCGCGCCTGCGTCGAAGACGACGTGCATCTCGATGGCCTGCATCTCGCCGTACTCCATCTGCGATCTCCCATAGAAGCGGATGCTGCTGCGGCCCTATCGTATTTCCGCGCCGCACTTCAGGAAATGCGCGTGGATGGATTCCAATCCTCCGGCTACGGCGCCATTACGCTCGATCTGTTGAGGCGACCTGAACTCAACGAAAGAGTCGAGATTCGTCGACTGATGCTGCTCGAAGGATGCCGGATCGATGTCAAGGAGTTCTTCGAAAGCCTGCTGACTCGACACATGGAATATGACGCGCGCCGAGGCAAGCACCTGCTCAGCGACGAATTCGTGCTCCGCCTCGCAGAAACTTGCGAAAGCGAATCCCATCTCGGGGTGTTCGAGGCGCTCGTCGGTGATGCCATTGCA
>JALUUK010000588.1 GCA_027021395.1 Acidobacteriota bacterium | reverse complement strand
CCGTAGTGCATCAAGAGCCGCAAGGACTTCCGTCGAACCGCCCTCTTCTCCGCGCTCGGCTTCGACGTGCGGGCGCCACGCTTCCTAGATGCCTTCGTTGGAATCATGGAACGATCGTCTCGATACTCGGCGGCAGGTCTTCCAATATTCCCGCCGCGTATAGAACGACATCCGCCACACGGCGCGATGCGTTCCCCGGCTCGTAGAACACGTGCTGCGCGGTGGCCACGCGCTCGGCGCGCTTTTCCTCCGGATTTGCCAAAGCCTTGTGAACCGCTTCGACGACATCTGAGGTCGTCCCAGCCACGTCTCCCATCTTGCGACCATGAGTTTCCAAATCCAGCGGAGCACCCCTTTTCAGGATGTTCTTGAACATCTTCGGGACATCGATGAAGACGAGCGGTCGATCGAGCAGGGTGTATTCGATGGCAACGGAAGAAGCATCCGTCAGCAAGAGATCGGCCGACTTCAAGTACGGGATCACATCCAAGTCTCGCACCATGCGAACATGCCGACTCTCGAGTTCGGAAAGACCGTTCCAATCCACCGGTTTTTTCGGATGATCGTGTGGTTTGACCAGAAGGTTCCACTCGTCCCGGTCCCTGATCTCGCGAATGATCTCCGGACCGATGGACTCCAAAGAATTGTGCTTGCCCCCGGTTGGGGCATAGAGCAGTGTCGGGCGATTCGGATCGAGACCCAAAGTCGTCACCAGCCCGTTGCCGCAGGGCTGATTCACCAGTGCGTCCATCTTGGCGAAACCGGTCAGAAGGCATCGAGAACCGTTTTCGCGCACGAGACCGTGCTCGCGAAAACGCTCGGCGTGGTAGCGTCCCGGAATACACAGAAAGTCGTAGGCCAGCACTTTCTCTCTTACGGCGAAGTTCTTGAAAGATACTCCGTGGAAGATCTGTACGGTCTTGTGCGCGACGCGCGGAAACATCGTATCCGACGTATGCGCACAAATCGCGACGTCGAATTCCTGAGGCAGCGCCTCCTCGAGCGGAAGGACAAAGCGCGAGTCGAAGCTCGCTCCGTCATAGAACCCTTCAATGTGATAGCGTTCGCCATCTTCGAGCTTCTCGCGAAAGCCGCCTGATAGCCACACTTCCACTCGCGGATCCCGCCTCAGCAGCTTGTAGACCGGAAGAAAGCACAGGGCATGAACGGGTGCGTATCCGGCAAATAGCACTCTTTTCGGCATCGAGCTCACGTTTCAATCCCCACAGACGCCCACGCGGCGGCGTCTTTCGTTTGGCCCCTTTCCGGGGCATGCCGGCTATCCTCGGCTGCGCATGGCGCCGAGATCAGAAGCGCGCAACCAGCCCAAGTCCGGCCTGAAGCTCGTTGTATCCGGTCTCGTCTACGGTCAGGAGATTGCCTCTGCGCAACGAGAGATTATCGGAATACGAGGCGACACCCCGCAAACGAAACACCCGCGAAAGCTTGCGCTCCACCCGAATCCGCAGCCGATAGCGAGTATCCTCCCGGTTGTAGCGCGCATCATCCGCCACGACGTCGGTCGTATAGGTACGATTGCGATATTCGAGATCCACTCGCAAGACACCACGACGGAAGCGCCGGCCGATTTCCTGTGCGACCCTGATCTGTCGATAGGAGCGGTCGGTGATCACCCCTCGATCGATCCCGGTTTCAGAGTCGATGAGCCCGTAGTCCGCCCTCGTCTTGCCGAACCAGCCCCGCTTGGACCTCGCGCGCCCCAGCGCGTAGCGAGAAATCAGACCGAGATAGTTGCCTC
>JALUUK010000587.1 GCA_027021395.1 Acidobacteriota bacterium | reverse complement strand
AGGCGGTCCGTGGCGTCCGGATGCCGGTCGAGCAGGACATCTTCGACGAGATCGAGCAAATCCTTGGGAACCTCCTCGTATACGGCCAACTGGCCGGCATTGACGATTCCCATGTCCATTCCGGCGTGAATCGCATGGTAGAGAAAGGCCGCATGCATGGCTTCGCGCACGGCTTCGTTTCCCCGAAAGGAGAAAGAGACATTGCTGACGCCGCCGCTGATCTGTGCATCTGGGAAGCGTTCCTTGAGTTGGCGCACGGCTTCGAAAAAGGAGAGCGCATAGCGATTGTGCTCTTCGATTCCCGTTGCAACTGTAAGAACATTGGGGTCGAAGATGATATCTCGGCCGGCGAAGCCCACTTTCTCGGTGAGAATCCGATAAGCTCGCGAGAGAATCTCAACGCGCCTTTGCGTCGTCGTGGCTTGACCATCTTCGTCGAAGGCCATGACGACGACTGCGGCTCCGTACATCTTGATGATGCGGGCCTGTCGACAGAAGACATCTTCGCCTTCCTTGAGAGAAATGGAATTGACGATTCCCTTGCCCTGCAGGCACTTCAGGCCCGCTTCAATGGTGCTGAATCGCGAGCTGTCGATCATGATCGGCAAGACGGCGATATCGGGCTCGGAAGCGATCATATGCAGAAAGGTCGTCATTTCCTCGTCGGAGTCCAGCAGGCCATCATCCATGTTGACATCGAGAACGTTGGCCCCACCGAGGACCTGCTGTCGAGCGACGAGTAGCGCTTTTTCGTAGTCCTTTTTCTTGATCAAACGTGCGAAACGGCGCGATCCGGTGACGTTGGTGCGTTCTCCGACAAGAAAGAAATTGGAGTCGGGACGCATGGTCTGTGCTTCGAGCCCGGAAAACTGCGTGAATGCGCAGGGTGCGGAAAGGCGATGCGGTTTCACGCCCTCCATGGCGTCGGCGATGGCCCGGATATGCTCATCGGTGGTCCCACAGCAGCCGCCGGCGATGTTGACAAACCCTGCGTCGGCGAATTCACGAAGGGTCGTGGCGGTGATTTCAGGCGTTTCGTCGTACTCACCCATCTCGTTGGGTAGGCCCGCATTCGGGTAGCAGGCGATACGAGTCGGGCAAACTCGGGCGAGTTCTTCGAGATGAGGTCGCATCTGCGCGCCGCCGAGCGCACAGTTGATACCCGTGGCGAGGAGATCAACGTGAGAAATCGAAATCCACGCGGCTTCTACGGTCTGCCCGGAAAGTGTTCGGCCCGCAGCATCGGTGATGGTGATGGAGGCGATGATGGGTCGGCGTTGCTTGTTTTCAGCGAAGCATTTCTCGATTGCGAACAACGCCGCTTTCAAGTTGAGCGTATCGAAGGATGTTTCGGGCTGAAGGAGATCTACTCCGCCGTCGAGCAGGCCGCGGATTTGGATGCTGTAGCTCTCGACCAAATCGTCGAAGGTCACGGCCCGGAAGGAGGGGCTGTCGACGTCCGGTGAAATGGAAGCCGTGCGATTCGTGGGACCGATGGAGCCTGAAACAAAGCGCCTTCGGCCGGGATGGCGTGCCTGGAAGTCCGCGACGGCGGCGCGGGCGAGTTCGGCTGCGGCTTTGTTGATTTCGTATGAGCGGTCTTCTAGGTCATAGTCCGCCAAGGATATCGCGGTGGCGTTGAAAGTGTTGGTCTCAATGATGTCTGCGCCGGCTTCGAGATAGCGCGAGTGAATCTCGCGAATCGTCTGCGGCTGAGTGAGACAAAGAACATCGTTGCAGCCGGCGAGCGACTTTTCGTGATCTTGAAAGATCGAGCCCCGAAAGGCCGCCTCGTCGAGGCCATAAGACTGGATCATCGTGCCCATCGCTCCATCGAGCACGAGGATGCGCTCTTCGAGCAAGGCCTCGAGTTCTTTGCGCATTGTCACCAGGACTCTCCTTCCAAGGCATCACTATAGCGCGTGTGATCCGGTCGGTCCTACAGGCGCCGCCGACGTCCGATCTCCGGACATTTCGGCCTGATATCGTCTCGGCTGCAGCAGATTGGGACACGGCAGCCAAGGACGACTCGGCTCCCTAGCCGGGAAACGGGTCATGTGGCGGATTCTTGCGAACGACGCAGAAGGGTTGCGGGAGGAGAGCATTCGCCCGGCTGGATGCCGGTTCGTGGTATGCGCCTTGCATTGCTCTCCCCTTGAAGGGCCAGCTGTGTACGGCGCAGCGGGACGGCCGGCTTCCGGAATCGGGAGCGAGGAGTTCATCGTGAACAGACGATCGGCGCTATTCGTGTTCCTCTTCTTGATTCTCTCGAGTTGGAGTGTCGGCTTGGGGGCGAGCCTCTCGGAGGATCTGCTCGTTTGGTTGGACAATGAGTACGCCCTTGATCAGACCGTCGATATCGTGGTGCAGATCGAGCGCCCATTGACCGAGAAGGACCGCGAATACTTGCTTCGAGAGGCTACGAATCTTCGTGAGTACGAGAAGCTTCCGATGCTTGCGCTCAACATTCCTGCGCGAGAGCTGCCGAGGTGGGCGGCGCATCCCGCGGTGAGGTCGATTTCGAAAGACCGCGTCGTCATGATGTCGGGCCATCGAAAAAAGTGGAACTCAACAACCGTCGATACGACCGTAACGGACTCGAAGGCCAGCCTGATTCAGCAGGCAACCGGCGTTGCCAACCTCGGTCTGCCGAAGCAGATCCGTTGGCGGAATTTCCACGTGGCGGTGCTCGACTCCGGGGCTCAATTGCATTCGGATTTGTATTTCGGCTATCAGTGGGAAGTACTCGTGGACACGCAAGAAAGCGGCGATACCTACGGCCACGGGACCCACGTTGCGGGGATCATCACCGGAGACGGATATGTTTCCTCCCTGCACGGGAAAAACTATTCGGGGATTGCTCCCAACGTGCCGCTGATGAGCGTACGAGTTCTCGACGATGAAGGTCGTGGCCGGATTTCTACCGTGCTTGCGGGGCTCGATTGGGTGCTGATCACTCACGAAGTCTTCAATACTCGCGTCGTCAATCTAAGCCTCGGAGCAGCGGCGGTGGAGTCATACAAGACCGATCCGCTTTGCCAAGCGACAAAGTACCTCTACGAAGCGGGAATCACGGTGATCACATCGGCTGGGAATCTCGGTCGTTCTCCCGAGGGTCGTCCCCTTTATGGGACGATTACGTCGCCGGGCAACTCTCCATGGGTCATCACCGTGGGGGCTAGCGACGACAAAGGGACTCCCGGGCGATCCGACGATACGATCACCGGCTTTTCGTCGCGGGGCCCGACCCGTTCCTACGACTCATTGGCCGATCGCTACGATCATTTGATCAAACCGGATCTCGTCGCTCCGGGTCGTGGGATCATCGCTCCGGCGGCATCCGGCGCATGGATGGCGCAGCAAAACCCCGACATCGAAGTCGATCGTGCAGAATACGAACAACGCTCCGAATACTACAGGCTCTCGGGATCCTCGATGTCCTCGGCAATCGTGACGGGAATCGTAGCTCACTTGATCCAGAAGAACCCGCGTCTGACACCTTCCGAAATCAAGGCGATCCTGATGTACACCGCGCAGACGATACCGGGCTACTCCGTGCTCGATCAGGGGGCCGGCTTGGTCAACGCGGAGGGCGCCGTGAGGCTGGCGAAGGCGTTCCGGAAGGGGAAGAACAACGAGGACGGCACCATCGTCAAACCTTCCAAAATGCCCAAGGCGATCACCAGAATCGCTGGACAGCCTTTCCCTTGGGCGCAGGGACGGATTCTCATACGCAAGGAAGGCGTCAGCGGCCTGGTCGAGGCGGGCGGCATTCTTTTTGCCGAAGGCATTCTCTTCGGTGAAGGAATCGTCTTTGCCGACGGCATTCTCTTTGCTGAAGGGATCATCTTCGCCGACGGCATTCTCTTCGGAGAGCGGGCCGTGCTCGGTGAAGGAATCGTCTTCATCGACAATGCCGTGCAGAGAACGGATGACGGATGGATCGACGCCTCCGGTGTGATCTTTGCGGATGCCGTCGCGCTAGGAAACGGTGACTTGATCACCGACGACGGGGCGATGATCGCAGAGGGGATTCTCTTCGCCGATGGGATTCTCTTTGCCGACAGCGTGCCTGATCTCCCAGACGGAATGAAGAACGCAGAGGATGAGCAGCTAGCTGACGGACTTCTCTTCGCCGACGCCGTACTCGTCGACGTCGATGGTCTCGAGGATCTTCTCGACGAAAGCGATATCGCGGCTGAGGTGCAGGAGGAATCGGAACCCGTGAACTAGGATTCCGCGCGGTAGCGGCGGGTTGCGGGTACAGCCGGGCCTCCCTTCGTCCTTCGCTCGCAATGCCTTGCTCTGATCCCGTGTAGGGCTCGGAGAAGAAGAACGAAGGAAGCTGCAAAGGGTCGGCCGTGAAGCACTTTCCTGCATCTTCTATCGCATAGGCATCTAGGTGCTGCCGTCGTCTTGTCCGGGAAGGTGTCGAAGGTGAGTTTCGATGGGAGGTATCTCGTCGAGGTTCTTTTTCGACTCGTTGGTAGATCCTAGTTTCTCGAGCTTCCTTCCGGATGGGACGACGCGACTGGTGAAGGATCCAATGGCCTTGTTGTAGCTTTCCATCGCTTTGCCTAGTCCCTCGCCGGTCTTGGCCAAGTGCTCGCGGAAGTCCGTGACGCGTTTGTAGAGTTCGACGGCTGCAGCCCAGACATGCTGTGCGTTCTCTTCTACCTTTTCTTGTCGCCAGTAAATTCCCACGGTTCGAAGGAGGGCCACGAGCGTGACGGGAGTCGCAATCAGCACGCGCTCGCGCATGGCATCGGCCTGAAGATCGGGCATCTTCTCGAAAGCAGCAGCCAGGATGGGTTCGCCCGGGATGAACATGACGGCAAAATCCACCGTGCCCGATTGTCCGGCTGCGTAGTCGCGCTTTGCGAGTTCTCGGACTCTCCGCTTGAGCGCCTTGGCGTGTTGCTCGAGTAGGGTATTCCGTTCGTCCTGATCGGAAGACTCGCAGTATTGAACGTAGTGGGAAAAGGGAGCCTTGGCGTCGATGGGGATCGTTCCTCCTCCAGGCAGGTGAACGATCATATCGGGTCGCAATCCCGCATCATCCGTACTTTGCTCATCGAAGTCGCAGTGCTCGGTCATCCCCGCCAGTTCCACGATGTTCCGCAGTGCCAGTTCGCCCCATCGCCCCCGGGCTTGAGAGGAGCCCTTGAGGGCGGTTGCTAGGACGAGCGAAGAACTCTGCAATTCCGACGTCGCGCGGCTGAGTTCGGAAATCTGTGCTTGCAGCGAACCGTAGGCTTTCTCGCGCTTGCCTTCGAGTTCTGCGGTGAGCTTCCCAAGGCTTTGAAGTTTTTCTTGGAGCGGCTCGACCAATGCTGCGATCTCCTTCTTTCGGAGATCATGCTGCGCCATTTGCTCCTTGTGCGTGCCCTCGAATTTCGTGGCCGCAAGGTCGAGGAATTGCTTGGAATTGGCTTCGAGTGCGCGACTCGCCAGTGCGCGAAAGGCCGATTCATTTTCCTCCTTGGCTCGCTTGACGGCCTCGACGTCGGCTTGGGCGCGAATGCGGAGTTCTTTCTCGCGACTGAGCTCCGTCGCGAGATCCCGTTCACGTTTGCCGAATCGAGTTCGCGCCATGAGATAGCCGATCGTCGATCCGAATGCGAGCGCGAGAAGCGCGATTGTGATTTCGCTCATCATCTTCCTGCCTTTTTGTCGGGAGCCACAGTCGGGCCCGGCTTGCCGAGAGATGCGTAGATCAGTCGCACCTTGCGTCGTTGCTTGACGGATTGCGCCACGATTCCGTAGCGCGGAGAGAAGAGCAAGGCGAGAGCAAAGAATAGCCCCGCGGAGCATGCCATCGCGCCGGCAATCGAGCAATCGATGGCGCGAGACAGCCCATAGCCGGCGACGGCCGAAAGGCAGCCGAATAAAACACCGAGAATCAACATGGTACCGAGCCGATCGCTGAGCAGATAAGCCGTAGCGGGAGGCACGACCAGCATCGCTACGACCAGGATGGCGCCGACCGACTCAAAGGCGCCGACCACTGTGATCGAAACTGCGCTCATCAAGAGGTATTGAATCAGGACGGGGGAAAAGCCAAGTGCTGCAGAGAGGCGGGGATCGAAGGAGGAGAGTTTGAGTTCCTTGAAGAAGAAGGCGACGAGCAGTAGGTTGAGTGCGAGAACGCCTCCGTTGATCCACAGCGCCTTCGGTCCCCAGTCTCGCCCGAAAAGAAGAAGCGAATCCCACGGAGAGTAAGCGATCTCACCATAAAGCACGCACTCGGTATCGATGTCGACGCTGTAAGCATATCTGGAAATCAGAACGACCCCGACGGCGAAGAGCGCGGGGAAAACGACACCGATCGAGGCATCTTCCTTGAGTCGTCGTGTTCGCACGAACAATTCCACCAGGAAAACGGTCAAGACACCGAACGCACCCGCGCCGAGAACGACGGCCCATGGGGCCCGTCCCCCGCCAAGCAGGAAGGCGATGGCGATTCCTGGAAGCACGGCGTGACTGATGGCGTCTCCGAGCAGCGCCATTTTTCGCAGGACGAGGAACGTTCCTACGATCGCGCAATGGCTTGCGACGAGGCATCCGACGAGGAGAATGACCAGGGTAGGGGACACGATCACTTTTCCTCTCGTGCCGGTGGGATGCGGCGGCCGTGCGGGTCGATCTGTGGATGACCGAGCATCTCAGCGATTTCGGCGACGGTTTCTTTGTCGAGCGCGTGTTCCATCGCTTCGGCATCTCGGTGCACATGATCGGAGGGAAGCTCGAGTTGCCGCGTGAGGTAGACTTCCCACAAGCGGTGCTTGCGCACGACCTCCTCTGCCTCGATGAAACCTCTGTCGGTCAGGCGCAGCGAGTCGGCTCCGGTTTCCACCAAGCCCGCTTTTTCGAGGCGCTGTGAACTTTGCTCGACTTCTTTTCCACTCTGACCGCGCATGCCCATCAGGAGAGGCCAAGCCACGGATTTTTTCCAGTTTTGCTCGGCTTCTCCGATACGGTAGAGATCCTTGAGTAGGTTTTCGCGTCGTATCCTTCGCGTCATGAGTCGGTGGTCGTGAAACGTCTTGAAAAGTCCTCTCTTGGGAGATGCGAGCAGCGAGATGACCAGTATCGTGCTCGACAAGATGACGATCGTCGGTCCTGTCGGAAGGCGATCGACCGATGCAGAGAGCAAAGCGCCGATGGCTCCCGAACTCCCACCGATCGTCGCCGCGATCAGCAGCATGATTCCAAGTCGGTCCGTCCATTGTCGTGCGGCCGCCGCAGGAGTGATCAGAGTTGCGACCATCAGAACGACGCCTACGGTCTGTAGGCCGACGACGACCACCACCACCAACAGCATGGTCAGAAAGATCTCGACTGCGCGCATGGAAAACCCCAGACTCTCACCGTAGTCGCGGTCGAAGCAAAGGATCTTGAACTCCTTGTAGAAGAGAAGCACTGCGATCATCGCCATCGTCCCAAGGGTTGCCATGACGGCGATGTCCCTAGGCATCAACGTGGCGGCTTGGCCGAAGAGAAAACGATCGAGGCCGCTTTGATTGCCTAGCGGAAGTCGCTGGATGTATGTCAGTAGGACGATCCCCGCACCAAAGAAGACCGACAAGACGATGCCGATGGCACTGTCTTCCTTGACGCGGCTCCATCTGACGATCACCAAGATCACCAGTGAGCCGACGGCTCCGGCAAGCATCGCTCCGCCAAGCAACGCAAAGGGCGATTTCGTCCCAGTGAGCAGAAAAGCCAAGCAAACACCCGGCAAGGCCGCATGGGCGAGTGCATCTCCGAGCAAGCTCTGCTTGCGAAGGACGGTGAAGGATCCGAGCACGCCTCCCACGATGCCGAGAATCGCAGCTCCGAAGGCGACATTCCGCAGCGTATACGTCAGATCCATCGTCGCTACTCCTCGCGTCGAAGCGGAGGATTGTCCCTGCGGCTTTGGCTGAGCAACGTTTCCGCTGCGCGACTCAACACGCTGAGTTTGCCGCCATAGGTCAGTTGAAGGTTCTCGCTCGTGAAGTGCTCGGCGATGGGGCCTGCGGCGACGAGGCGCATGTTCAACAGCACGACATGATCGAAGTATTCGGCGACGGTCTGCAGGTCATGATGCACGGCAATGACCGTACGTCCGCTCGAGCGAAGATCTTGAAGCAGTTCCAGGATGGCGCGCTCGGTCGTGGCATCGACCCCGGCAAAGGGTTCATCCATCAGATAGAGGCGAGCATCTTGCGCCAGCGCACGCGCGAGGAAGACGCGCTGC
>JALUUK010000586.1 GCA_027021395.1 Acidobacteriota bacterium | reverse complement strand
TTCGGCAAGGCGGAAACGTTCGGACTCTGTTTCGACGATCCCGATGTGACGCCGGCCGAGCGTCTTCGGTACGAGGCCTGCATGGTGGTCGGTGACCGAGTCCGACCGAAGAACCCGGTCGCCATTCGCACCATCCCCGCCACGACCTATGCAGTGACGATCCACCATGGCGGATTCGACACCATTTCCGCGACGTACGCCCGCCTATGCGCTCACGTTTGCCGCGAGCCGATCGAAGGGCTAAGATGGCAACTGTCCGATCCGCCTTCGATGGAACGTTACCTCCGAGATCCGCGGAAGGTCGCTCCAGAAGAAATGCGAACCGAGATCCTGATGCCGGTCGCCCGCAGTCAAGCATAACTCGACACCATTCCGAAGACATTCGCCATGCCTTCCACTCCGAAATGGAAACTCAAGGCCGGTGCCACGTGGCGCGACAAGCTACATGCTGAGCACCCCAACCACGGCAGGATCGTGCCGGCCAATAGCGCGCAACGCAAGCGAGGGATCAGGACCGTGCTGATCCCTCGGCCGCTCGACGTCGACGCACTTGTACGGCGCGTCGCGAAGGGCCGAGTCGTCACCGTAGGCGAGTTGCGCGATGCGCTGGCCCGGCACGCCGGCGCGGATGTCGCCTGCCCAATGACAACCGGCATCTTTCTGCGAATCGTTGCAGAGGCCGCCGAGGAAGCTGCAAGAGAAGGCAAGAAACGTATCACGCCCTATTGGCGAGTCGTCGATTCGGGCGGCGGACTCAAAGCCAAATTCCCCGGCGGCGTGGCGGAACAGGCTCGGCGGCTTCGAGCCGAAGGGCTTCGCATCGTACCGGCAGAAGGCAAGAAGCCGCCGCGCGTTCACGACTTGCAGCAGCATGAGAGTACGCTCTGATCCCTCGACAGGTCAGTGTGTCAGCATCACGCGAGCCGAAAAGACCATGCTCGGATCGCCTCGATCGACGAGCGTCTCATAGAGCGTCTTGACCGTTCGATCGACTCTGCCCTCGAAGACAACGCGCTCGCCGATCTTCACCCGGATCGGTTCGTCGAGATCGACGAATGCGTCATGCAACAGCAGCTCCAGTCGATCGACGTCGCTTCGTTCGATGACAAATGTCTGGCCATTTCGCCGAGCGACGATCTCGGTGCGCGCTTTCCGTTGATTGGGGGGAACCGCCAGCCAATAGAACCGAGCGTGCGTCACGTCGTCCTGCTTCCATACGACTCGGTCCGGGAACCGATTCCGCGTGAACTGCGCCATCCACTCCACCGCCTTGGCGTCTTCGCGGTCGAGCCAATGTCCCTTTCCTGGGTAGATCTTCGCCCAATGCGGGTAGCCTCCCGGATCGGCCTTGCGCAGCTCCTTCAACTTCGACTGCCATTGCCTCGCGATTTCATTTCGACGGTAGGCCGCGTCATTGCCTCCCACATGAAGCGAAAACGGCAGGTTTCGCAAACCGAGCGGCGATGTTTCGTTGGGGTGGCCCGCCATCATCGATGCTGCGGCAAGGCGGTCCGCCATGCGCGGAGCGAGCTGGTAGACTCCGTCTCCTCCGGCCGAATATCCCATCAGGTAGACGCGGTCGGGGTCGACATGTTCGAAGACGATCAGGTCCTCGATCAGACGCTGGAAGAACCCGTCGATGTGCTTCTGGTGCCACAGGTTCCACGTATCGGTAGGAGCTCGCGGAACGACGTACACGCCTTCCTTCGGAGAATACAACCTCTTCTGATTCTCCCACTGCCGGTCGTTGACCGCCTTTGGCG
>JALUUK010000585.1 GCA_027021395.1 Acidobacteriota bacterium | reverse complement strand
CGCAAGCGTCTGCGCAAGCGCTTCTCGCACCATCGCGTGATCATCCACCAGTACGACACGGCACCTTTTCTTGCTCTTCGGGTCCTGTACCACGACTGCCTCCGTCATGGGATCGTCACCCTTTGGATTCATCGCTCGGTCGAGCAGTCTTCCCTTCGATCGGCAACGTAACATTGATCCTCGTTCCGCGATCGCGCCGAGAAGTCAACGTCGCATGCCCACCGACCAGAGCCGCTCGCTCATATATGCCTAGGATACCGAGTCGATCGGCCTCCGTCTCGCCTGTGTCAAAACCGATCCCATCGTCGCTCACTTCCAACTCGAGCATCTCATCCGTCGCTTCAATGCGTAAAACCGCTTTCTTTGCGCGAGAGTGCTTCGCCACATTCGTCAACGCCTCCTGAACAATGCGATAGGTTTGCTCGCGAACCGATCCCGAGATATTCCGATCGCCGACACTGATATCCACTGTAATCTCGATCCCACTTGCATCTTTGAATCGCTGCGCTAGCGCAAGAACGGCTTCTTCGAGTCCCAAGTCATCAAGAATACTGGGCCTGATTCGCGCTGCCATGTCGTGGGTCCAACGAATCAGCACCTCGATACCTTCATCCGCACGACGAATGAGCTGATCCTTCTTTTCGCCATCCCCGGCGTCTAGAGCGCGCTGCAGATGTAGATGAATCGCGGTGCCCACTTGACCGATTTCGTCGTGCAAATCACGCGCGATGCGCTTTCGTTCTTGCTCCTGCGCGGCCAAGACTTGTGCGGACAACGTCCGCAAACGGCGCTGGGAATTAGCCATCGAACGCAAATGATCGCGCTTGATTTGCCGCGTATGCGCCAACTGATAGGAGCCGATGAACAAGAAAAAAGTACCCGCAAGGCCAATCCATACGAGGCGATGGTAGACCGCAGCGATCCGAAGGTGCGTATCTGCTCCTGTAACGAGTGACACGATTCTCATGGCCCGACCATCTTCGCAATCAGAGCAGGGCAAACGAACCGTATCAAACGTAAGAAGGCCTGCCTCCGTCTCGAATTGTCCACTCGAGTCTTGCTTCATCCGCTTCCACGCAGCAGGGTGCTCTAGGTCGAACCGCAGGCCTGACTGACCGAACATGAAGCCCCTCTCGCGGGAGTCTCCGGTTCCGTTCAGGTAATAACCATCTTCGCTCAACAGCATGGTGCGACCGGGCGATTGTTGCCCAAGAACGCTCAGCCGATCGAGCAGATCTCCACCGATATAGCTCAGCCCGAGAACGGATGACTTCTTTCCCTTGCGGTTCGCGATCGGCATCGCGATCCGGATGATCGGCCGACGAGGGCCCCCTGTTTTCCCATCCTCGACATCGAGATCGAAAGCGGAGAAATGCACCTGCCCAGGCTCCAATGCCAGCACCCTCTTCGCATGGTAGCGATCTTCTCGATCCTCGCGCCGATCTCCGGTTGCAATGGTGGTGCTCTCACCATTCCAACTCACGCGCAGTAGCTCCCGACCACCGTATCCTAGGAGCCGAATCTGCGAATACACGCCGATTTCGCGCAGAAAGCCAGCGTAATCCTCCGCCAAGTCTTCGTATTCTTGGCTTCCATCGACTTGATTTTTCAACATCGCGTGCTGTGAAAGGTATCGCAGATCCGACTCCATGCGCTTGAGCTCACGGATGATGACACGACGATGTACTGCAACGACGCGCAGAGTCTCCGCCTTCTCACGAGCGACCTCAGCTCGAAGGTCGGAAAAATAGATAGAGGAAAGCCAGATAACGAGCAACGTCCAGGACACCAGGAGATAGGTCGCCGCTTGAATCGGCACCTTCCAGTCGTGCCAGATCCGTTCCGCTCTCACTCGGAGAGGCTGACGACTAGGCTCTGTTCGTGTCATCTCGTCTTGGCGGCCGACTAGGCCCTGGCTGTTCGAAAAGCCTATCATGGCAGTCGTAAGGCGGCCCGTTGAACACGCGGAGAGTTTTTCATGCTAACCTGAGCCGTTCTCCATAATCGCGAATCAAGGACGCGCCTAGCCTTCTAGGAGGAGGGTCTTGACCCGTGTCGACATATATCGACGCTCCGATCTTCGTGCTTGGACTTCCTCGCTCCGGAACATCCATGGTCGCCGGCTGCTTGATTATCGGTGGCGCTTGGGCGGGAACGACGGTCGTCGGCGGTGAAGAAAGCAATCCGAGAGGATTCTTCGAACACATCTATATCCGCGAGCGGGTCGTCAAGAGGATACTAGAACAGGCACAGTGCGACCCACTCGGTGTCGCTCCGTTGCCCTCGTTCGACAAGAATCTGAGGATATCGGGTTTGGCTACTCGTATTGCCACAGCGCTTGCCGTGGACGGCTACCGAAACGACAAACCTTGGCTTTACAAAGACGCCAAACTGACTCTACTTTGGTCGGCTTTTGCTCATGCTTTTCCGAAGGCTAGATGGGTCATCGTCACCAGAGATAAGGCATCCATCATCGATTCTTGTCTTCGGACCCCCTTCATGAATCAACATTCTCAGGAACCCAGTTTTTGGAAGAACTATGTGCATGAGTACCGAGTACGACTGAACCTCCTGCAGGAATCCGGTATGGAACACCACGAAATCTCCGCCGATCGAATCATCTGCGGCGATTTTTCTTCTCTGCGGGATCTCACACGAAAACTGGGCCTGACATTCAAGGAATCCGAAGTCCGAGAATTCGTCACGCCAAGGTATTGGCACACTATCCCGGAACACGAGTCCGAACGGACATAACCGCCGCGGCCGGCCGCTTGTTCGACCCCTGCCGCCAAGATCATGCTGTCCGCCGACGGACACCCGGTTACGGAAGTGAAACACGGGGGCTCCGTTTCGAAAGGGCGCGAACGCTTCCTATAGGAACCGACACCGGCACTCGAGATTTAGTGACCCGACTTCGCGGGATTTCCGCCGATTGAGCGCGTGGTGCACGACTTGGTGCGGGTCTTGCAGCACCCGGCGGCGTCCGCTGCCTGAGGTATCCATGAACCGTGCCGAAACTGCGCCGCGTGGCGCCAACCGCATCCATGCGCATTACCGCGCGTTTTTCCCCGTCGCCGCGCTTTGCTGCCTGCTGAGCGTCGCCTCCGCAGGGGCCGGAAACGATCTTTCCACCGGGGAACGATTCATCGACCCTGCCACGTTGCATTCGCTCGGCTTCCGCTGGCTGATGACCGGTGACGACAACAAGAACGCCGTGGCCGGGGTCGAGTACCGCAAAGTACCCACCGGCCCTTGGCGCGATGCGCTGGAGATGCTGCGCATCCACTCCGAACCGGCCGGCATCGATGGCTGGGTATCCGGAAATCTCTTTGCGGGATCCGTGCTTGGGCTCGACCCCGGAACACGCTACGAGGTTCGCGTCTCGATCAGCGACCCGGACGGTGTGCAAGGAGAGGATACTTGGCTCTTCGAAACCACGACGCACTCCCGGCCGGTCGACGGGGGAAGCGGCGGTTCTCGGCATGTTTATCCGAGTTGTACCGAATCTTCGCAAACTCCTTGCTATACATCGATCCAAGCCGCCGCAGAAGATGTACAGGCCGGGGAAACCGTTTGGATTCACGAAGGAGAATACTTCGAAACCGGTACGATTGATCTCTCATTCTTGGCCGATCGTGCCACGAGCGAAAACGAACCGATCGTTTTCCGCGGCACGAATCGGGATGCAGTGATCTTCGATGGTGGTGTCTTAGTGTCCGACCGAACGTCTAGAAACCTGTTTCGTGTCAACCGAACAAAGCATATTCACTTTCGGGAATTCACGGTTCGAAACGCGGGTCTCGCCTTTCGCGGAGCCGATGCGGTAGGTCTGGTGATCCGCCACGTCGTGATGGATCAAGTAAACTACGGCGTCCAGGGATCTGCAAGTCCTGCCGCCGCCGATCGCGACTGGTTCATTGCCGACAACGAAATCCACGGAAAGAACGAGCAGTGGTACCCCTACGACCAGAGAGATGGTGTGATTTCGCATACTGGGATCATGATCTACGGCAAGGGGCATGTCGTCGAACACAATTTCGTCGAGAAGTTCTGGGACTGTATCGCACATGCAGATACGGGGAGCGGGCAAATCACCAATGACAGTGTCGATTGGCGCGATCCGCCTTCGCTGAGCATCGACATCAACAACAATGAACTTTCCGAGTGCTACGATGATGCGGTCGAAACAGACTACGGATTTCACAACATAAGGGTCTACCAAAATCGATTGACCAATGCACACACGGCACTGAGCGCGCAACCCTTCTATGGAGGACCTGTCTATTTCTACCGCAACGTTGCCGACAATATCGAAGCCAACTCCTTCAAGTTCCACAACCAGCCGGCGGGAATCGAAGCCTATCACAATACGCTCTTGATCAATGACTATGCCTGGGATTCCGCCTCCGGCTGGGTCAATGCGCGAATCGTCGGAAACCTCTTGATGGGCAGACCTTGGTCGAGTGCGAATTCCGTACGAACCGGTACCCCGCCGCACCCGAGAACGGAAATTGATCGAAACGCCTATACGGGAACCGACGGCTCCTCTCCAATGCTCCGCTGGAACCGCGCCGCCTATGGATCGAGCGACAATCGTGCCTATGACGACCTTGCCGACTTCTTCATCGGCGAGGGCTTCGAGGAGTTTGGGCTTACCGTCGACTATCAGATTTTCGAGGATGCGTCCCATCCCCCGGGGGAAGGCTCGACCTTTTTGCCCGGATCGCAAGACATCCGCCCTAGCCTCGGTGCGGAGATTCTTGATGCCGGCAGAGAGATACCGACCATCACCGACGGGTACGAAGGCAATGCCCCGGATCTCGGAGCGATCGAATTCGGAGATTCACTCCCCCTCTACGGCCCGCGCGCGGTATCGAGCGATCCCCTACTCGACGAAACGAAATGTGACGATCTCGACGACAACGGGGACGGCGTCGTCGACGAGGGCTGCGACGACGACAAAGACGGCTACTGTGATGCCACCATGGAAGTCGTGGGCTCTCCCGCAGCCTGCCCGTCCGGCTCGAACGATTGCGACGACACGGATGAACGCCGCTTTCCCGGTGCGACGGAAAGCTGCGATGGAGTAGACAACGACTGCGATTCGACGAGTCCCGATGGAGCCGACGAAGCTTGGATCGACCAGAGTTGCGACGGTGACGATGCAGACCAGTGCTCTGACGGTGTCTTCTTCTGCGATGCGGGAATCAAGTCCTGCGACGACGATACGCTTACGACGAATGAGATTTGCGACAACGGAATCGATGACGACTGTGACGGAGATATCGATGCCGCTGATGCCGACTGCCTTCGCACGACTTGCCCGGACGACGACGGCGACGGATTCGCTCTCTGCAGCAATTCCTGCGATCCAGCCGAGGGCGTAGTTTGCGGCGACTGTAATGACAACAATGCTGCGATCCATCCCGACGCCACCGAGGTATGCGACGGCATCAACAATGACTGCAATATTCTCACTCGCGACGGAACGGATGAAGAGTGGTTTGGAATGGACTGCGACGGAGGGGATGCCGACCTCTGTTACGAGGGGACTTTCTCTTGCGCGAACGGCAATCAGACCTGTTCCGATCAAACATCATCTACGAACGAGATCTGCGGAAACGGCATTGACGACGACTGCGACGGCGATATCGACTCCGTCGACGACGATTGCCGAAGAGAAGTCTGCCCTGATGCGGACGGTGACGGTTTCGCGCTTTGCAGCAGCAACTGTGAGGCACCAGCCGGCGCGATCTGCGGCGACTGTGACGACACACGAGCCGACACCTACCCCGGGGCTCCGGAGACTTGCGACGGCAGAGACAACGACTGCGACGCGTTGACGTCCGACGGGGCGCACGAGCCTTGGCTCGGAGAGGCTTGCGATGGCGCAGATCAGGATCTGTGCCCTGAAGGTGGCTGGATCTGCTCTGAGGGATCGCGAACATGCTCAGATACGACCTCTTCAACGATGGAGATCTGCGGAAACCGAATCGACGACGACTGCGACGGCTTGACTGATGACCAAGAGGCCGTGTGCTTCACTCCGCTCGAGCCGATCGAAGGAACACGCGTCAAAGCCTGTGACTTGCCGCTGACCTTCTCCTGGAGTGCCGGCGACTTTGAATCCTACCGCGTTCGCTTCACCTCTCCTAGCGACGGATCGATACCGGCCATTGAATCCGGCAAGCGATGGAATCCCTCTACCACCTGGACCGCCAAGAAGAAGAGCAAGTGGCGCGACATCCTGCGCATTGGAGCACGCGGCAACGGGATCATTCGCTGGACGGCCCTCGGGCGCAATGGCGCCGCGATTGCCGATCTCGGCCAATCGACCCTGGTTCTCGAAACCCAACCGCGCGCGGAACCTACAGGACCGCCCGATGCCGCCGACATCTCCTCGCGCCCCGAGTTCCGATGGGAAGGCGGCGAGTGCAACCGCCGCTTTCAACTGGAGTTCTCGGCTTCACCTGAATTCGACGGTCCGGTCAGACGAGTTCCTAGACGGCAACTTCGCGAGAAGCGCTGGGCCCCACGAAGCGGCGCATGGGGACGCATCGTGGAGATGGGCGAGCCCGGTGCGCCGCTCTACTGGCGAGTGGTTGCCATGGATCGCCTCGGACGCGAGTCGAGGAGTCAGTCGTCGAGCTTCCGCGTGACGCCATAGCCCTCGAATGACGAACCTTTCCGCTTGGTCTTGGAGCGCCGAACACGCGTCGAGTGCGAGCGATTCGTGGCTTGGGTCTTGGCTCAATCCGTTTACGAAGCGTCCGACGAGTAAACCCGTCGGCCGAAACGCGCAACTAGATAAGCGCTCTCATCCTACCACTCGGACCGCCTCCGAATACGGCAGCCGGGGAAAACTCTTACGAGGGCAAGGGGTAGTCTTCGAGTGGAACCCCTTCGTCGAGCACGGACTGCAAGCGACGCCATCCGGCCGTGATTCTTTCTTCTCTCGCTATCCGTTCCTCGCGGGACAGAAGGCGTTTATCCTGATCGGAATCGACCTCGGATGGCGGATGGAAAGCCGGGTCGATGATGAACTGTGCCAATTCCGGCATGCATCGCAGATGGGCCTCCGGTTCGTGAATCAAGTCTTGAATCCCGCATTCACCGATGATGTACCGAAGATATAACGCGCTCTCGCGAATCGTTTCGACATACTCTCCGCAACGAGAGCAAGAATATCCTGTCTCGCACTGCGCCACGTCACTTCTCGCCCATTCGCCGCTTCAATTCATGCTTGACCCGCCAGGAGCGAAGATTGGCCCCCACGACGCGGCCATTCGGGTCGACCAGGAACGAACGCGGAAGATCAACGACGCGGAAGACATCACCCAACGGATGTCTCTCCGCGTTCTCCCCTAGCACTTGGCGCCAACTCATCCCTTGCTTGCCGATCCAGGAACGGAATGCCGCGCCATCGATCTGATCCAGACTGATCCCGATCATCTCGAACGAGTGGTCTTTGAACTCTTCATAGGCCTCGCGCAAATGCGGAATCTCTTTGCGGCAGAATCCGCACCAGGTCGCCCAGAACTCGATCAATACCCACTGTCCGGCCAGTGATTCTCGCGTGATGCGTTCGCCGTTTAGATCAAGCACATCGAGCGCGTCGAAGTTCGCCTGCAAGAATCCGCGAAGCGTTTCACCTCCGGACGCCCAGGGATCGACTCCCGCATCGAGCGAAGAACCATGCTCTTGCGAGGGAGAAAACTCCTCGTAGTCGAAAACCGACGAGAGAAGCTCGACGCGAAGCTCGTTGCGCCCGGGCGCCAAGACTCCCCGACTGATCAGAGATCGATAGCAGGTCGTATACGGATTGACTCCTTCCGCCTCGAATCGAATGCATGCATCCTCGTCCGATTCGCGACGATCCGGCAGAACGAAGCGCCCCGCAGAATCCGATCGCGTCTCATGTAGATCTCGTTCGCCCACGCGCAGCGTGATCTTCACGTCTTGGGCCGGGAAAATACAGGGAGCCTCGCCCCCTTCTCCGTTTCCTTGAACCTCCGCCAAGCTCGCCACTCCGTAGTCTCCGGCTTCGCAGACGATACCGCTGACGGCATACACGCGGGATTCGATTTCATCGGCCGTCGCAATCCAAGAGCCGACGAACGTCGTGAGAAGCGCAACAGTCGGCCGCAATTTCGTCACTCCGAAAAACCTTCGCACGAACTTCTCCAATTCCTTCATCTTGGGGGAACATTCTAGCCGTTCGATCTGCTTTCTTCACGAGATGACCATACACCGCAGCTTTCTCGCAGCGATCAGGCGATGCCGGTATCGGCTCTGCACGAAACCTTCATCTTTCAGCGATCATCAGCCCTTGACGCATCCTATCGGGCGGATTCGTGCAACCTTGTCGGCCAACCCTCCCTCTTGAACCGCATCGACGACACGTGCCACATCCTTGTAGGCCTCCGGCACTTCTTCGATGACGGTGGCTCGGGAGGCTCCGATCACGACGATTCCGCGGCAGGCTAGCCGACCAGCGACGTCCTCCGAAGCGAAGCGACGCTTGGCCTCGGAACGCGAGAGAAGTCGTCCCGCACCGTGGCAGGCGGAAGCAAAAGTTCGCTCGGAGGCCTGCGCTCCGCGCAGCACGAAAGAGTATCTTCCCATATCGCCGGGGATGATCACGGGTTGTCCTGCATCTCGGTAGGCAGCGGGCAGATCCTCGTGTCCTCTTGACAGCGCTCGTGTCGCCCCCTTGCGGTGCACCAGGAGCCGGCGCGACACTCCATCGACGAGGTGCCTTTCGAATTTGGCGATATTGTGACAAACGTCGTAAACGGTGATCAACGATGCACCGTAGAGACGCTTGAAAACCTGCCTCGCCCAGTGCGTCATCACTTGTCGATTGACGAAGGCGTAGTTTGCTGCGGCGGCCATGGCTCCGAGATATCGCTTCGCTTCGGAACTCGTGATTGGTGAGCAGCACAACTGCCGATCGACGAGCGGTATCTCGTAGCGTTCGACGGCGCGAAGCATCTCTTGCAGGGAATCCGTGCAGACCTGATGTCCCAGACCGCGAGAGCCGGAGTGTATCATCAACGTGATCTGTCGTTCCTTCAGGCCGAACGCTCTCGCGGCTTCTCGTTGATAGATCGTATCCACCATGCCGATCTCTGCGAAATGATTGCCCGAGCCGAGGGTTCCTAGCTGCCCTCGGCCTCTAAGACGCGCCCTCGAGGATACGCTCGACGGATCAGCATTCGGCAGGCATCCGCCTTCCTCGATATGCTCGGCATCATGCGCTTCGGCAAAGCCGTTTTTTGCCGCCCACCCGACGCCCTGCTGCATCACCTGATCGAGTTCGCCGGCTGAGATCCGCAGATCCTTTCTTTTCGATCCGACACCCGCCGGAATCGCCTCGTAGAGTGCTTGCGTCAACTTGCGGATATTGACGGATGGATCGTCCGCCGGGAGATCGGAAACCAGTAGCCGTACACCGCAGTTGATGTCGTAGCCCACCCCTCCAGGACTGACGACGCCCTCTTCTTCATCGAATGCCGCGACCCCACCGATTGGAAAACCATATCCCCAGTGGATATCGGGCATGGCCAGGGACTCGCCCACGATCCCCGGCAGCGTCGCAACATTGGCCACCTGCTCGAGGCACCGGTCCTCGCGTAGATCGGGCAGCAGATCTTTACCTGCGTAGATCACTCCATCGACTCGCATCAGCCCTTTTTTCGGAATGCGCCACCGCACACCATCGATGGGTTCCAACGGCACCGGAGATCCCCCGTAGGGAGGAGTCGCGATCTCGATCGAAGACTTCCGGCCCCGCCGTCCCTTCGACGCTTGCTGCTCCTTGTCGCGCGTCTTTCTACTCTTGCTCATCACTGCCTTGACCCTGGAACATTCGCGAAACCCTCCACCGAGAACGTTCCCATCGAGGGTTGCACGTTGGGTCCGGGTTAGAGATCGAAGATGAGACGCGCCCGGACTCGCCCCGATGCATCTTCTTCGATCCGAGCCTCGTGGTGCGTCACCGCCTTGACGATTCGGGCTATCATATGCCGCGCGGGATCGCGCACCTCACCACGAAGAGTAGCAGAAAAACACTCCTGCGATGCACGCTCGATTGCAACTTCGGCGACGAGAAATCCTTCCGTTTCGAAAAGAAACAGGACTTCGTTCGCGAAAGCGACCATAGTATCTGCCGCATCGACTCCGGAGACCTCCACCTTTCTCCTCTCGCGGGCTGCGATTCTTCCCGAACCGTCTAGAAGCAGATCCATGAAACCGGCCGCAAGCGTCTGATAGGCATCTGCTACGCTTGCGGCCTCGATCTCCATGCCGAAGTCTCCCGTATGGTCAAAGAATGTATATTCGCCCATGAGGAAGACTCCGGCGAGTCGACATCGCTCACGGTGTGGGATGATCCGGGCTGACGCCGGCGGAGTTTACCGCGGTGATCCGGTAGAAAGCGTTGCCTGCTTCGAACGAACGAGCGATCGAGGTCGTCGTCGTCGTGTCCCTCCGTATGAACCCTGCATCCGGTCGATCTGAGACATACAGCTCGTAGTAAGCCGGCGCGTCGTGCGTCCCGTCGACCGGGGACGGCGTCCAAGTCAACTCTCCGTTTTCTCCTCCAACTCCGCTTTTCGCGATACGAAGTGTCGGGCCGATGCCGTTCGGCGACAAGCTCACGCTCGACGCAGCGCATTCCTGCCGATCGCCGATGACTCGCACATCATCGATCGCCATTTCCACGGTGCTATCGGTGGCCGATCCATAGTAGTACTCATTGCGATCCAATGCCGAAAAATACAATCGCATGTCGGGAACACTCGGCACTCTATTGTGGATGGTCAATGTTCTCGACTCCCATCCGCTCGTCGGCCCACCTTCATACCGCTGACTCGTCGCGCTGATCAACCCGTCGTCGACATATGCGGCGTAGCGACCGTAGTCCTGCCAGAAATCGCTGTCGCTCGAGTCGTCCTGGAAGTACAGGGCGAATTCCAAGCGTGTGCGCTTGTATCCCGTCAGATCGAAGAGCGGCGAAAACAGCTCCGCGACGGTGCCGTCCACGTCGTGGTCTAGAAGCGATCCGTCGAGTCCGGTGACGAAACAGGATTGCCCCTCGAAACAAGCCGTCGGATTCAAACCTCCGGCGACAGGCGTTCCCCGCTCCCACATCCCCTGTCCTACGGTTGCCCCTTGGACCGTCCATCCCTGATCCGTCTCGAAATCGTCGGCAAAGACCGTATCGGTGAACGTCGTACCGGCCTCGAGCACCGCACGATCGTGCGATAGGGTTCCAGCGCTATCGGTCAACTCGAACCCGATTTCGAATGCATCGTCGCAAAGCATGACGTCCGGCAGAGTCAACGTGAAACCCTGGTTGTTCGAACCTCGAACTTGGCCTACGGGAAGATCCGGAAAGTCATCGCTTTCCTCATGGATCACGACACCGGCCGGTGCAGAGATGATCCTTCCCACCGGAGCCACGGCATCCGCTGATCCATCGTTGCGGAGGTTCACGAGCAGTCGAAGAGTCTCTCCCGGTTCAGCCACACCGTTCCCATTGCCCCAACCGGCCGGGGAATCATCGATCGTCACCCCATCGACGACGAGAGCGGACCGCGCACAGACCGTTGCCGACTCGACCCTGACGTTGTCGACGCCGAACTCGCTGAACTCACGATTGGGCAAAGCCCGGATATCCACACTCATGGTTGCGGACGGGCTGACATACTGCGCCAAATCGACTTCGAAACGCTGCCATCCATATCGCCCCGCCGTCTCGAAGCGCTGCGCCGTCATCCATCCTATGTCGAAAATTCGAACGGTATCTATGCCGTTGTCGACGTCGAGGCGAAGACCGCCCGCGAAGAACCCTCTCTGATGGGCCCAGTAGTCGAACGAGAAGATCGTGGCCCCGCCGGTTCCGTCCCATACCGGAGAACTCAGGACCACCTCGCCATCGAGGTCTTGCTCGGTGATCGACGTCGGAACATTTCCGTCGTCACCGGTCACCCAAGATTGTCCCGTGCCTCCAGCGGGCTCGTCCGGAGCAAGCAATGAGCCTCCGTAGCGTGTCGGCTGAGGTGATCCCGTCAACACCCATCCACCGGCGGGATCATCGCTGTTGTTGACGACCCACCCGTCCGGACCGCTGTCGAAATCCCAAGTTTGAACGGTACTCCGCCCGAGTGTCGGCAATGCCGCGACCCACTGTAGCCGCTGTGCCGAACCTCGATCTTCATGATTCGGCTCGTCTTCCAACGTCCCGTGTTGAGCGAGAACGAGATAGTGGTGCGCTCGCGTAGCATCGTCCGGGATGATCGATACGGTCGTATCGACGGTTCTGGCCACTAGATTGCGATCCGATGGTTCGAATCCGGGAATCTCCGCCGCGTACACATTGTAAACCACGGACTCGCCGTCGCAGCTCGCGCTCGCCGCATTCCAACTCAAGGTCAAGGCACAGCCCGGATCTCCGTCGGTGATGACGAGCCCCGGCTGGAAATACGGATATCCCGTGCAGACGCCGGTTGCCGTCACATCTGCGGTGCTCGACTGAGGCGAGCGGCATGAGATCCCGCCATCGCCGAGCGAAACCAGATGATAGCGATAGCTGCGACCGCCTTGCACTCCGTCATCGAGGAAGGTCGCGACATCATTCGTCGCTGCGATCTTGATCGGACGATCGAGCATGTTGTCGAGATCCTCCCGCCAAATCTCGACTGCGGCTGCTCCGGACGCGTCGTAGTCGAGCCGCACTTCGTTGCTCGCAGATGCCGTCGCCGTCAAACTCACGGCGGCCGAAGGTGCGGTACACTCCATTCCCGAAGGAACGGTGTAATCGGCGATCGGTGCGGTGTCTTCGGCTCCGGCACTCCATGCGGCCGACCCCATCCCCCGTTCGGCGAATGCGTGCCAGATTTGCTTATGATGGGCCGAAGCGAACAATGCCGTATCCGCGTCGAGAATGCCGTCGCGTGCGTCGAGCATGGAAGGAAAGCAGACCGTACTGGCCAGACCTTCCACGACGATGCGCTCGAAATTCCGCCGGCCCGACACAGGATCGAGCGCCATCATGGACTGTCGTAGATTCCAAAGCGTACCGGACCAGATCATCCCCTCGCCGTGAACTTGGCATCCGGAATCTCCGACCCGGCAGACTTCCTCATAGCTGAGGTCGTTGCGCAAATCGCGCATCCATCCGGAACCCTCGTAGAAGTGATCGCCGATCTGCGGATCGTCGAAGAACGTCGCCCCGAAAAGATCGCTCCACCCCTCGCCCATTCCTCCTGATTGAGTGCCACGGAGGCATCCGTCGTCCGCCGGTCCACCGACCATCCGTATGCTCACACCGTGGCCGTATTCGTGGAAGACCACTTCGCGCATGAAGCCGGTATGCCGTTCGCCTCCGTTTTCCGGGTACCCGTCGTGGTCACCGCAATAGAGGCAATTGACCCAAAAGAAATTCATCGTGGATTGCTCGCCATCCACCGAGCTCGTAAAGTAGGCATTGTTGCGCCCGCCGGATATCCAATGCACGACGCCGAGCGCATCGCCTCCGACGCCGCCGAGTCCGAAGTTGTCAGCCTGGAAGTTGCCTGCCTCTTCGGTGAAACCTGCATCGTAGAAGAGATCATGCGCGCGGTTCGCCCAATACCAAGCATTGGTCAGACCGGAGTTTGCCGTATTGTAGAGGTAATCGTAGGCCCCCGAGGCTTCCGCGAGTCCCTCTTCCGTCCAGTACCGGAGATGCGACGTCGCGTTGTTCCCGGCCATCACGACACCGGCGCCGTCGAGATAGCCGTTTGGAGATTGGGGAGTGCTGCCCGGCAAAGTGATCAGGCGATGATCATTGGGTGAAGCTTCCTCCGTCTGAGGACTCGGTTTCGTCGCGTCCAACACCCGTGCTTCAGCGTGCAAGGTCTCGTTGTGGCGAAAAAGCAGGGTTCCGTCGTGCGCATCGAGTAGAATGACGTAGCTCGTTCGCTTCGTCTTCTCGGCGAGGCGAATCTCCCATGCAAGGCGTGCGCCGGTTGCCTCGGGGAAAAAGACCAGTCGCGCCTGCGGAGCTTCTCCGAAAGACTCTTTTTCGAAAATCGTCCTTTGCTCCGGCGTATCCTCCTTCTCCCTTTCTCGAGCGCTGAAAGCCATGCCTTGGTATACGTCCCTTGCCGCTCTCACCACCGCGTCATACGCCGATAGAGTCGGCTTGTCGGAAAGTCGACCGACCGGGTATAGACGCGCTCCTAGCGACCGAATCGAACCATCCGCCGAGAGATTCACGTTGACCCGGCCACCGAAGACTTCGATTCCTCGAATCCATTGCTCGAAATACAGACGCGATCCGCCCTTCGGTGCGCTCACTCGACTTCCGAGACGCAATTCCTGCATTTCCGCACCTCTTATCCCGAACAAGACGGCATGCTCGCGAAGGAAGGAGCGGGCGGCCTCTTCCGGTGAGTCGGCGCTCGGAGCAGCGAGCGCGCTTCCCGGCGCAGCCGCCAACCAGTGCGGTGCAGCCGACAGATCATCCCAGCGCAGAACCACGCCCGGAAGAGATCGGCGCAGCGCTTCTGCTGCTGCGTGCTGCATCGGATCGGGCCGCTTCAATCTGAACCCGGCGCGGTCCGCTTCGCGAGCAGGTAAGCGTATGTCGAAATTCGGTGCTGGCGATGACTCCGGTGCCTGGATCCCCAAAACGGGAACAACACCGAAAATCGGCAAGAGAAAGACCGCTACGAAGCGATGAATACGCATCAGAAATCTCCTTGTGCAACGAAAGCTGCGACGAATCTTGAAGCTAGGGCTGACAGTCCCCACTGTCGGCTAGGCGTGAGCCGCCGGCGCTCGTCGGTCCGTAGGTTCCGGGACCATCATCGAGCCCGCGCGTCCCCCGATAGAGAAAGAAAAATGCTTCGCCCGCTACGGGCTCCGCGGAATCCCCGAAACCACGGGTATCCGCATCGGGTGAATCATCTTCCAAGCAAACGACGACCCCTAGATTGGTATCATTGCCGGCACCCGGCGCGAGGTCCGCAACGCGGCCGCGAATCGCGTCGTAGCGCAGCGGCCCGGCCTCGTGCGACCAAGACAGCTCTGTGGGCTGCGACTTCGAGATGACGAAGTCCGGACGCAACGAGAGGTCCAAGACCCAAAGTTCCGGCTGTAGATCCTTGTTGCGCTCGGTGAAATCGCCGACTCCGGAAAACACCGCAACGCCGGCGTCATCGCTCGGAACGGCGCCGCTCGCGTTTCCCGCCTTGAGAGCGCCCATTCTCTCGATAGAGCCGCCTCCTACAGGAACACGATAGATATCCGAAAGCGTATCCGGGTCCGGTTCAAACACTTCCGCATCCGATGTAAAGAAAACGAAGGTACCGTCACCGTTGATACGAGCCGACTTCGACGACCCGCTTGCGAAAGACGTCAATTGCGTCATCGTGGCCGCGGCGACATCGTAGAGATAGATCTCGTCGTTCCCTTCCGCATTCGATCCGAGAAAATCGGCACCCGAATGGAATGCAACCAGCATTCCGTCTCCGGAGATATCCGGGCTCCGCGAATCCAGAGTCGGATCGCCGGTAATGCGCATGACGGAAGTTCCGTCGCTCTTCATGCGGTAGATCTCGAAAGAACCGTCCGGATTGCCGCCGTCGAGATCGGCGTTGGACTCGAAGACCAAGAAATCGCCGGTCGCATCGATACGCGCTCTTTGGCTGACGCGATTTGCCGGAGTATCGGTCAACTGCAGGAGACCGCTCCCGTCGGCATTCACTCGGAAGATCTCTCGTGAAAAGTCCGCATTGGTGCCGAGAAGATCGGCATCTGAATCGAAAACGATCACCGAGCCATTCGTGGAAACGGCCGGACGCTGCGAATCGGTCGAAACCTCGGTGTTGGAATAGGAGGTCAACTGCGCAAGGCCCGTGCCGTCGACCTGAATCTTGAAGATCTCTTCCGACAGATCGTCGTTCGTCCCTAGCGGATCGCTATCGGCCGAAAAAACGACCGTTTGCGAATCTCCCGCAAGCGAAGGATCGGCGACATTGCCGGAATCGAAGTTGGTGATCTGCGCGAGACCCGAGCCGTCGGGATTGACGCGAAAGAGGTGTCCGCTGCTGAATAGACCTAGTGTGCGAACGAAAACGACGATATCGCCACCGGGCGCGAGGTCGGCTTGAGCGCTGAAGATCAATTCGAAGGGCAGGAGAGGCTGGCGATTGCCTCCATTGCCATCCATTGCCTCCAATGTGATGTCGGCATCGACTGCGAGATAGGCCACCCGCGAGCCATCCCCCGAAACGACGGGAGCGAAATTTCCGAAGGAAAGCAAGGTCGAAGTCAGAGCACTCAACCCGCTACCGTCGGCGTTGATTCGGTAGATTTCGAAGTTTCCGTCGAGATTCGTTAGAAAGTTATTGTGATTGCTCTGATAGAAGATTCTTTGCCCGTCGTCCGTGAGCGATGGGCGTGATGACTCCGGATCTCCGGTAAATCCCAGGAGTTTCTGCGTCGTTGTGAGCTGCCTGAGATTCGTACCATCCCAGTTGATCAAGAAAATCTCGACTTGATTGTTCACGTTGCCGCCGGTCAAGTTTGCGTTGCTATGAAAGGCGACGGTCTGCCCATTTCCTGAAATCGTCGCCCCGGCGGTATCAAAGGTGGCCGGCGTCGCCGTCAACTGACGAAGCCCACTACCATCACCGTTCACGGCAAAGACCTCGTCCCCACGGTCCGCATTCGACCCTAGCGGATCACCGTCGTGGATGAAGACGATGCGGGTTGCATCATCGCTGATCGCCATTTGCCCGAACGACCCGTCCGCGAACTGAGTCAATTGCGCCAGATTCTGCCCGTCACGGTCGATGATGAAAGCTTGAGGCAGGTTGCTCGCGTTGCTGCCGAGCGGATCCGTATTGGCTATAAAGAGCACACGTGAACCGTCACCGGATATGACCACCGCACTGACGCTGCCCGCGTTGACCGCCGGATCACTCGTCAACTGGCTCAGCGCGCTTCCATCGGATTGCATGACGAAGAGTTCCGCGCTTTGGTCGTGATTGTCACCAAGCAGGTCGGCCGGCGAAGCGAAAGCCAGCCACACGCCATCATCGCTGAGCGATACCGTCGCCGTGACGCCGTCTTCCGCATTGGTGATTTCCGTCGGGGATCCGGTCTGGGGATCGAAGCGGACGATTTGGTAGGTATGCTCCGGGTTGTTTCCCAGAAGGTCCGCGGAGGTTCCCGAATAGACCGCCGTCCCGGCATCATCGAGAGCTGCTCCTGCCGTGAGAGTCGTCTTCTCGTCGGTGACCTGTGTCACCACCTGCGCATCGGCATCGACCGTGCCGATCCATGCCGCGACCCCAAGGCATACGATCCGCGATAGGCTCCGATCCCATTCGATTTTGCTTGATGAGCGGCGCATCCAGGCCTCCTCCGGCCCAGAAGGTACGACCGACTTCCGCCTCGTGCAGCATGGTTTTTACTGGGCTAGGAGCTTCTTCAGCTCTTCTAGGAAGAGCCAAGGCGAAGGAGGCATTCCCGGACGACTCGGCGATCGTGCGCGCTCGGCGCGCGGCCCCCGAAACGAACCTGTTCATAGACTTCTGCGATGCGGCGAGCGGCTGAAAGATCTCCCGTCGCGCGACCGGCGCGCTCGGCGAACTCCCTATGTGTTTCGCACTCGTCGATAGGCAAACCTCGGCGCGCCATCTGCGTCAAGAACCGCCGATAGAAGGTCGGCATCTCGCGACGGCTCCGCTTACCCCAGAGCTGCCGCAGACGACGACGACCGACGATGATCGCGATGCTCGCCATGAGAATCATCACCGTGGAGGGATGCGCGGCGGAAACCGCGAAATCTTGAATCTCGGCAAAAAGGTTGACCTGATCGTTCATGTCCAGCCCGATGATCCAGTAGTCCCAGACCATCGTCCCCCATTCCCCAAGTCGGAGCAGCGAGAAGCGATCCGCAGCTTCCACGCCGCGGCCTGCGGGCGGCGTTGGATCGAAGCGCGTCCAGCCCCCTTCATCGATGGACGCTTCCACCCAAAGATGCGCGCGCGAGTCCCGTATGACGTATGCGTCGCCCAAGGGTACGGGGTCGGCGCCGTGGTATCCGCTGACGACCCGCGCGGGAATTCCTCGCAAACGCAGTCCAAGCGCCATGGCCGACGCAAAGAACTCGCAGTGCCCCGGTGCACCGTCCAAAAACGAAGCCAATGGCCGGTATGGATCGATCTCGCGGGTATCCAGGCTGTATTCGCGACGAATGAGATCAGCAACGAAGGCTTCCGCAACTCCCCGAGCCGTTCCGTTCACCGAGCGGATCCCGGCAGCCCAGGCCTGCACGCTTTGATCGAGATCCCCCGTCTCGAGATAGATGGGATGCGTGGGATCGTCTTGGGGCATCAGGGAACCCGGATCGAGACCGATGATCACCCTTCTTGGAAGGCCCCGTCGGGCGGGCGCGATGGTTCCATCGCTTCGGTAGGAGACACGTCCGCCCTTGCTCGATTCGAGCCAGCGCGCCGCGCCTAGCAGGGGCAAAGCGGGCAAGTTCCGCCGCACGAGTTGCACTTCGGCGACGATCAGCCGGCTCTCCATCTCTCGAAACTCTTCAGGTTTCGCTGGAGTCGCACTGCCTCTGCTCGCGAGAACGACGCGTCGGTGCGGCGACAGATGGATACTCTCACCGTCGTCCTCGTTCCGATCCCATCCGCTGCCGTTCCATCGCTCGTAGGCGGCAGCGCGCCAATAGACATCGTCGAGGCTGCCGAGGTCCTTGTCGAAGCGAACCCGCATGGCGATGCGCCGCTCCTTCTTGACTCTTCCGATGCTGCCGAGATCGACCCCCTCGGACAATCCCACCGAGATGTCGTCGTTGGGCATCGACGGTCGTCCACCGGAGGACCAGCCGGTTCCCGCATGCGGCAAGATGAAAAAGGCGAGGAGTGCGGCAGCGGCGGAGCCGAGTACGAGGCCGCCGAGCAGACCGAATCCCGGCATCATCCGACGGCCGGCCTCGCCGCTATCGACGCCGAGACTCGCCTTCCACAAGGCGGCGCCGGAAAAAGCGATGAAGAGCGTGAGCGGGAGGAGAAACCAGACTTCCGTCGTCTCCGCCGCCGCGGTGATCAGCAGGAGAAAACCGAGCAAGATGGCGCGGTGAGTCTTTTTTCCGTCTCCCGATAGCCCCTCGGCGATCAGAATGAAGACGAGCAATCGCACGAGCGCCGGTACGGGGTTTTCTCGAGCGGAATGCATGAGATCGAAAGCGAAAACGATCGCATAGCCTGCAGCCAACCACTGGAACAAGATCGGACGATATGCGGCTCGCGTCAGCGTCCATCCCGGCCCTCTTCCCCAGGCGAGGAACAAAACACCGAGCACGACCATCCAGATCGGAAACGTGAGCGCGCCGGTCGCCAATGCCGCCGTCGATCCGACGGCCATGGCGAACAATGCCTCGGTTGGAAGCGGTTCGATCCGTGTCATTTCGACTCTACGCTCAGTAGCGGACGAACGGTTGCAAGATAGTCGAGGATACGGTGCTGCTGCGCCGGACCGGATCGCGGCGGAAAATCCACCTGATCACTGACGAAACCAACCGACTCGCCTCGGGCGAGTGCCTCGATGGCCGCTCCGGCAACGCTCGAAACGGTCTTTTCAAATGCGGCAGGCGATCTTGCGCAACGCCCGAGTTCGATTTGCAAAGCCACCGGCGGTGCTCCCTTTCGATCCCGGCAAACCATGCCGAGCGATCGAGCGCTCGCCTTCCAATCGATCGTGCGCGCATCGTCTCCGGGGCGGTACTCTCGGGCATCCATCGGCTCCTCACCCCGACTGTGAGGATGTCTCTGATCCCTCTGCTCACCTCGACGTCGACCCGTACCGAGCGGCTGCGCCGATTGCGGGCGCGGCCCGATCAGGACGACCTGCTCCGGGCACTCGACGAAGATCCGTCGCGCGATCAATCCCCAAGGAAAGGACGGAGCCGCCGTCGCCGACAGCATCTTCCATGCGCCGCGCTTGGCTGGAGTCAGACGGCCGACTCCCCGCTCCGTGCAGCCCGCTGCCACGGGCGGGGTGCGAATTCGAAACGGCTCTCCCGACGAAATGGCGACATCGAAATCTATCGCCGGCAAAGGCGTAGTGTGCGATGTGTTTTCGATGCGCAACGAGACGCGAAGAGGGACTCCAACGCGCCCACGGGGGGGGGCCTCGATGAAAACGCGTGCCCGGCAGAGGACCCGGCCCGCAAGGAAGAATCCGAGCACCGTCGTTCCGAAAACCGCAGAGAAGATCAGAAAAAAAAGGTTGTTTCCGGTGTTCACTGCTGCATAGAGCAGCCCCGCCGAAAGGGCTGCGGCCTGCCATCCTTCCCGCGTCGGCCGCGGTAGGGGCGCAACGCGGATTCGGGATGGTCTCGTGGCCGCTTCCGAAGCAATCGTCATGACTTCCGCACTCGCTCGAATCACCTAGGAACGCGAATCGTTCCCATCACTTCGCGAATGATCTCCTCGGCGGCCCGCTGGTCTGCATGGCCGTCGCTTCCCGCGAGAATCAGGCGGTGCGCCAAGGTGGGAACGGCAAGGCTTTTGATGTCGTCCGGGGTCACGAAAGATCGGCCTTCGAGCAGAGCGTACGCCCGGCTTGCGCGCATCAGCGCGAGCGCTCCTCGCGGCGAGACCCCGATGGCCACACCGGGAACGCTGCGCGTCGCGCGCACGATCTGATTGGCATAGCTCAAAACGGAGTCCTGCACTTCGACTCCAGCCACCGACTGTTGCAACCATGTCAGCGCGCTCGATTCGATGACGGCGCTTACTTCGTCTTCAAGGCGCGCCCATCCCGACGAGGCGAGCAGGCTCTTTTCCTCTTCAGCATCGGGATAGCCGATGCTGATGCGCATCATGAAGCGATCCATCTGCGAGTCCGGCAGAGGGAATGTCCCGTGGTGATCCAAGGGATTCTGTGTGGCGACCACGAAGAACGGATCCGGCAGGTCGTAGGTCGTTCCGTCGACCGAGACCCGGTGCTCGCTCATCGCCTCGAGCAGCGCAGATTGTGTCTTCGGCGTCGCCCGATTGATCTCGTCCGCAAGCAAGACATGAGCGAAGACGGGCCCGGGTTGAAAGCGAAAGCGCTGCGAGTGTTGATCGAAAACCGAGACTCCGATCAGATCGGAGGGAAGAAGATCCGCCGTGAACTGAACCCTCTGGAAACCTCCACCGACAGCCCGCGCCAACGCGCATGCCAGCGTCGTCTTTCCTACGCCGGGAACATCCTCGATCAGAAGATGACCGCGGGCCAACAGCGCGGTGAGCGCGAGGCGAATGACTTGGGGTTTCCCCAAGAGGGCCGAACCGACCGCTTTTTCGAGGAGCGCGAGCATCGCCGACACATCCGCGGCGACACCCTTCTCAACAGAGGACAGCAGACTCATCAACACCCTCCGCACGTCACGCGAATCGACATCGGCACATCCCGCAACGCGCTTGCTCCGACCAAGATGGACGCTATCCGCAATGTCGGACCTAGATGAGAAAGCAGCCACAACAGAGTCGATTTGCGAGCGAAACGAATCGTTGTGAATGAATACAAACACCGATCGCAGCGGCTCGAACGCGGCAAAAAGGAAGGATCCGGCCCCAAAATTTTCATTTGCATTCTTGCGCAATCGTGCTATCTTTTCCCAATGACTCGACGCACTACGCAGCAAGCTCAGCTCGCGTCCCTTCGACGGCATCTGCGGCCGGATATCTTTCGGGCACTTTGCGATCCGACGCGCCTTTCCGTGCTCGCTCGGCTGATGACCTCCGAATCACCGCGTACGGTCGGTGAAGTCGCCGATTGCTGCGGCGTTCACCTTTCCGGCGTTTCGCGTCACTTGGCCGTTCTTCGGGATGCGGGAATCATCGAGGCAACGCGGAGCGGGCGCGAAGTCCGCTACTCCATGAAATGCGATGCTCTGACGAGAATGCTCCGCTCCCTAGCGGACGCGATCGAAGAGTGCCGAGCTACCTGCTGCTCAACCCCCCAAGAGGAATATGCCGATGAAAGCCGATGACCTGCGCCGCAACGTCGCGAACGCTTACACCCGAGCACTCGAGCGCTCCAAGAAATCGTCCAAGGAATCGGCGTGTTGCGAAGCGAAAACAGCCGCCGGCAGCGCTTCCGAATTCGCGGGCTACGCCTCGGAGATCGAGACTTTTCCCGATGCCGCCGGCATGTCGTTCGGCTGCGGCAACCCCCTCGCTTTTTCCGAGATACGCAAGGGTGATACCGTGCTCGATCTCGGCTCCGGTGCGGGCTTCGATCTGCTGATCGCCGCCGAGAAAACCGGCCCGGAAGGCCATGTCATCGGCATCGACATGACGGATGCCATGATCGAGACAGCGCGGAAGAATGCGGCCAAGGCGGGGTTTTCCAATATCGAAATCCGCAAAGGGCTGATCGAGGATTTGCCCGTCGAGGACGACTCGGTCGACTGGGTCATCTCGAATTGTGTCGTCAATCTTTCAGCGGACAAGAACGCCGTCTTCGCCGAGATCGCCCGCGTTCTATCCCCCGGCGGACGTTTCAGCATTTCGGATATCGTGGTCGAAGATCTCCCCGAATCCTTGCGTCACCATGAAGCGGCCTACGCCGCCTGCGTTGCCGGAGCCATCTCGGAAGCGGAGTACGTCGCGGGACTCGAGCGCGCGGGGCTAGCGAAGATCCGCGTGAGCGAACGCCTCATCTACGATGAAGAGCAACTCCGCGGGATCGTCGCCTCGGATCTGATGTCGGCAGAGCTCGACCCTACCGCCCTCGATGCCGAGATCAAAGCCCTCTGCGGGCTGGTCGCATCCATTCGCATAAGCGGGTTTCGCCCTGAGCAATGAGAGACCACGAGAAGGGGCGGGTGCTGAGAGGAACTGATACGATGGACTCACTCATCAGCTAGGCGGAACCGCCAAGCGAAGAACGTCTAGATTCTTCATGGGGTCAACTTGTTGGAACTCTCGTTCGACCAACCGATCTTTGTCGGCTTCAAGGCAGCCCACGATCTCAAGCGCCAGCTCGAGTCGTTGAGCGGGCCGGATGCGAAGTACGTTTCGATCGAAGACTCCACCTTTCTTCAAGTTTGCTGGGTGGGTGAAGATCTCTATGTGGGAAAGGTGATTCACGAGCGTTTGACCACTGAACGGGTCGATGACGTCCGGCGCAACGTCTTGAGCATTCTCGGCCGCCTTCTTCCGGAAACACGCGTACCGAGCAATCTCGAGATCTTCGCCTGCCGAACCGAATCGGCGGAGCCGTCGGCCCCTAAGTCGGGCCTGCCGACCGACTCGGCACCCTAAGAAATACAGTCTCCCGTATTGCAAAACTGTAATTTCTGTGGTTGAATACGGGCGGGACGGTGTCTGTTTCTTCTCCTGGTTCGCCCTGGAGGTCAAGGTCATGCGTATTCTGAAGGCACCTGTCGTTTTTCTGTCCATCGCGGTGGTCGCTCTACCCTTCGCCCTCACCGGCTGCGCCTCGAGCCGCAGCGTGGAGAAGATGGCGACCGGGGAGGAGCAGATCGTAGAACGCACGCCCGACCGCGCGCCCAAATGGATCGAGATCCCCTTCGAAGAAAAGAAAGACCGCATGTTCTTCAAGGGAGAAGCATCCGGTGCATACGATGCCTCTCTCTGTCAGAGACAGGCTAAGGCCGCAGCGGTACAGAATCTCGTCGAAGCCGTCAAGATCAAAGCTCGCTCGGAATTCTCCGAAGCCGTTCGGGGGGTCAATCTTTCCGAACAGTCGCTCGGCCGTTACCTCGATAGCCTCGTCGCCTGGACGAGTGAGAATGTCGAGATCACGGGGACCACTCCGAGTGATCAATATCGCGAGAAGGTCCAGATCCGCACCTACGACGGCGTGAAGTACGCGTACAACTGCTTCACGCGCCTTTCCATCCCCGTCGAGAACTACCTTCGTGCACGCGAGTCGGCCCTCGCCCGCCTGGAAGACGGCGGTCAGGATGAGGAAGCTCGGGCTCTCGCGATGGAAGCAAAAGAAAAGCTGATGCACTGAGCACATAGGTGCTCGACGGAAACGTGATGAAACGCCGACTCGCTCTCACCGCCCTCGGGGCGCTGCTCATGACGGCTGCCGCATGTGCTCCCGCCATGCATTCGCTCAATCATGGCGACGAGACGGTCGTCGAGCGCTCGGCCAAGAAACGTCCGGAATGGATAACTCAGCTTCCTAGTGATCAAAGTTCCTTCTACGCCACGGGCTTCGCCACCGGATCCGCGACACTGGACGAGGGGAAAGCGCGCGCCATGCGTGCAGCGATCGAGGAAGTCGTCAACTACCTCGGCATCCAAGCCGAGGTCTACTACGACGAAACGCGAACGGAACTGACGACTCGACTGGTCAACCGGATCACCGCCGAGGGTCTAGGGCGCGTCGCGAGAGGGCGACCCGTAGAGATGTACTTCGAGCGCATGCAGTCCTATTCTCATGACGGCCCGAGTGATCGCTTCGACGTTTACATCCTCCTGCGAATACCCTGGCCGATCATTCGCGAAGAAGAGCAGCGCCTGACTGCCGAGCGACAAGCACGAACGGAACTCGCAGCGCGACTGCTCGATGAAGGACGAGCACGTGCACACACCGGAGACATCAGCGGGGCACTGCGGCGCTGGATCGAAGCCGGCCGCTTACTCGAAGGAGAACAGAGCGCACGGATCGGAGTTCATGAAATCGAAGCCGCCGTCTCAGATCTCGTATCGTCGGTCGCGCTGATCGTCGAAGATGACGAAAAGAACGACGGCAGCGAGAGCGGCGACGAAAGCGACGCTTCGCGCGCGGACGAAGAACGAAAGGTCCGAGCCGTGCTGCGGATGGGCGACCGGAGTATTCCGCTACCTTGGCTGCCGCTGAACCTCAGCCTAGGCGGAAACGCATCGCGGGTGTTCGATCGGATCACCACGAACGAGGAAGGAATTGCCCAGGTCACACTCCCTCGAGTCCACGGAGGCAGCCGCGGAACAGCCGCCAAAGCGGCTCTAACGGTCGACGTCGAACGCTTGCTCGCACTCGACCCGACCACAAAGGATCTTCCCGGACGCATGGTTGCGACACTGCGACCGCTCGAGGTGCTCTCCGTATGGATCCCTCTTCCGAAAGACACATATTCTCGACCGGATGACGATCGCCCCCTTGCGATCTCCGATGCACCCGTCACTCCGATTGGACCGGAGTATGATTTTTCGATGCAAACGACGACTCCCGATGCGAGAGCTAGTCGAGATGACATGGTGCCTCGCGGGGACGCGCCTTTCGTAGAGGGCTCCCTGCGAATTCGGATCGCACCAACGACGACGACTTTTTCTTTCGCGAACTCGAGCGGGACGGATTCCGTCGGCTACCTCGTCGATATTCAGCCGAGTTCCGCATGGCTACCGGCGCGACGTCCTCTCAACCTCGCGCTCGTACTCGATCGATCCGGATCGATGGCGGATGCCGGAAAGCTGGAGTACGTCAAACGCGCCGTGCGCCTCGTGATGAGGAACCTCGGCCCGGAGGATCAAGTCACCGTCGTCGTCTATTCCGACGAGTCCAAGGTCTTGCTCGAGGCCGGATCTCATCGCGACCGACTCCTGATCGACCATCACCTTTCCATGATCGATGCGATGGGTGTCACCAACCTCAGCGCAGGACTCTTCGAAGCCGTCAACATTCTTTCGGACCATTTCCTCGAGGGAGGAATCAACCGTGCGATCTTGCTGACGGATGGCTTGGCAAACCAAGGTGTGACGAACCGTGAAGCACTATCCAAGTATGCTGAGATCACGAGCCAGAAGGGGATTTCCATATCCACCATTGGGCTCGGGCAGGACTTCGACGAAGACATGCTTCTTGCGATCGCCTTTTCCGGACGTGGCAATTCCTACTATGTCGACGATCAAGACAAGCTGCCCGACGTCTTCCTCAAAGAACTGCACGAACTGTCGGCAATGGTTGCCCAGAATCTGACTCTCACCCTCGAACTCGAACCCGGGGCCGATTTTCTTGATTCATACGGATGGCCCCACGAGCAAGACGGCTCTCTCGTACGCTTCCCCCTCTCCTCCATCGCTGCAGGAGTTCGCAACCTTTCGGGCTTTACGATACGGCCCCCTAGGCGCGGAAACGGATCTCATCGCATAGGAACTCTAGAGATCCAATACGACGACGTGACCGGCGTGCCCCGGCGAGTTCGACAGACGGTTCCTCTGCAATTGACTTTCGTCTCGAGTTCGGATGCCGGCACCGGAGAAAACCCCCGCGTCGCCCGATACATCAAGACTCTAGCCACGATGGACGTCATGCTCCTCGCCGAAAAGAGCGGAGATGCCGACACCATCCGCAAGACCCTGGAGTTCATGGAATCGGAGCTTGATGACGTCACGAGATGGGCCACACGGCTAGACGATCCCGAGATGGCATCTCTTGCCGAGGTCTATGAACATTGCATCATGTCGCTCAAGCACCTCTTGGAGCATCCCGGCTCACACCACGAGAAGATCGCGCGGGACACGCGCAAAGAAATTCAGTACAAGCTCTACCAATTGCGACGCCAGCCCGCACACTTGTCGGATCACGAGGACACCGCCAATGGGGAAACACGGCGTTTCCCTCGGCGGCTATCGCCCTAGCCTAGATTCGCGAATCCCTCCGCCGGAGAGCTTCCATCAACGATCCAGGCAAGCCGGCCTATCGAGACGAAGCTCGGCGGGACCGATAGCGCCTCGACTTGGCCGATGCGGGCCTTGGCGGCTTTTTCGTTGACGAACGCCTCCGCGAAGACGGCGATCGACCTTCGAAGCGCTCGGCTCCTCCGCACGCTTCACTCCGGCTTGGAGCGCTCGTGAAACCATCGATTTTCCGGCGGGGAATCGGCGCTCCGATATTGCGTTCGACCGCACGAACCATGGAATGATCCGCTTCGGTCATGAAAGTCAATGCGCGACCCTCTCGCTCTGCACGCCCCGTGCGGCCTATGCGGTGCGTATAGGCATCCGGCGTATTCGGCATGTCGAAATTGACCACGTGCGATACCTGCTTGACGTCGATTCCGCGCGCAGCGATGTCGGTGGCCACCAAGACATCGAAATCTTTGTTGCGAAATCCGTTCATCGCCAAATCGCGTGCCCGCTGGGACATATTCCCCTGCAGGGCAACTGCACGGCAACCGATTTTCTCCAGCCTGACGGCGAGTTGCTTTGCACGACGCTTGGTTCGCGTAAAGACGATGGCCGAGACGAAATCGTCTTGCTCGAGCACCCGCTCGAGCAACCGCATCTTCTGCTTTTCCTCGACAGGGTACATGGCATGTTCGATGGTCGATGCCGGCCGAGAATCATCTATCTCCGCAAGATGCGGTTTCACCAAGACGCGATTGGCCAATCCGCGAATCTCCTTCGGCATCGTGGCCGAAAACATCAAGTTCTGACGCTTTTCCGGAAGTTCAGCCAAGATGCGCCGAATGTCCGGTAGAAAGCCCATGTCGAACATGTGGTCCGCTTCGTCCAGCACCAGAACTTCGACTCTGCCGAGCCGCACCTCACCTTGACGCACGAGATCGAGCAAACGCCCGGGACAGGCCACAAGGATCTCGGGCTTTTTCCTCAGCGCGATCTTTTGCCGATGCATGGAAACACCGCCGATGAGTACGGCGACTTGCGTGCGAGTGAACTTCCCCAGCATGCTGATTTCTTCGCTGATTTGATGGGCTAGTTCTCGAGTCGGCGCGAGAATCAAAACCCGCGGATCACCCCGCCCACCACCGCGCAGATGTTCGAGAATCGGCAGGGCGAAGGCCGCGGTTTTTCCGGTTCCAGTCTGCGCCAATCCCAAGATGTCCCGTCCTTCGAGCGCGGCGGGGATCGTTTGCTCCTGGATGGGTCGCGGACGATCGAAACCGGCGGCGACGATTCCCCGCTGAAGCTCTCGGCTTAGCTTGAACGCTCCGAATTCCCCACACTCCTGGTGCTTCACTTCCGGCGGTGCTGCGCCGGAGACCTTCGGGTCGATAGGCTGGAGAGTGAAGGTTTCTCCTCGACCTTTCTTTCTTCGATGAGCGGGAAAGGCGTTGCCCTTCCGCCCCGATCCACCACGCGGTTTTCCGCGGCGGCCCTTTCGGGGTGATGCTTCGTTTTCAGACATGTATTGCACAAACTCCAAGAACCGCAGGGCTCCCCCTTCGGGACGCAACACGGCCGTTGTTTTCCTAGCCATACAACAGCGATGGACGAGGGGGAGAGACTTCGGAGACGCGATCCTTCAGGAGATCCTGTTGTGCGCCGTGGGCCGTTTTCCGACCACTGGAATCAAGAACGGACTCTAGCAGGGATTCATCGCACCCGCCACGCCCGGCGCTCGACGACGATTCCCAAAAAGCCGGATCAGCCTTCTTACTTGAAATGAAGTCGCAGGGCATGCGGGAGTTCGCACCTATCGCCCGGCGATTTTTCCGAGGCCGTTTTCGACCTAGATGAGGCCCCGGGAGCGGATGGAAACAAATCCCTGGTCGCTGATGACCAGATGATCGTGAAGTTCGACACCTAGCAGCTCGCACGCGCGATGCATGTTTCTCGTAAAGGCGATGTCCTCACCCGAGGGCTCGGTATCTCCGGACGGATGATTGTGAATCAGTATCAGCGCGGAAGCATTGGACAAGATCGCTGGTTTGAGCACATCCAAGGGCTGTGTTCTCGTAGTATTCAACGTACCGACCGAGACGATATGAAAACATACCGGGCTCGCACGCGCGTCGAGGTATATCGCCGATAGGACTTCGCGATCCTCGGATCGGTAATAGGGAAGAACCGCCTGATAGACCTCGTTCGGCCCTTTGATCTCTTCGACGGCGAAACGTACTCTCCCATCACGAACCTGTTTGATTCTTACGCGCTGGACGGTCTTCATGGACGTGCTCTCCATTTTTTCGATGCGCTGATGGACCTAGAGGATTTCATTCTCTTTCGTCGTACTGCCCGAAGACGACGACCATCTGATCTCACTCCTAGACTTCGTTCAAGGAAATCGCGCCTCCCTCTTCCCTGGCCCGAGAAAAGCGATTTCCATGCCGCAGGCATACGAAACGTTGTCAATGACGCGTTGTGCCTCGATAATCCTGAGCAATGAAGAAGGATGACGGTGATAAGACCCGAGCCCACGGCTCTTTCCATTCAGCCTCGGCGCCGCGGGGCCAAGGGCGTTTTGCAGCCGGCGCGATCCTCGGTGACCGATATCGCATCGTCTCCTTCCTTGGAAAGGGAGGAATGGGGGAGGTCTATCGCGCCGATGATCTGATTCTCGGCCAGACGGTCGCCCTGAAGTTTCTTCCTCGGGAATATGCAGAGTCGGCGGATCGATTGGCTCGATTCCGCAACGAGGTCCGAATCGGGCGTGAACTAGCTCACCCCAATGTCTGCAGAATCTACGACATCGTCGAAACGGGTGGCCATCGCCTTCTCTCGATGGAGTATGTAGACGGCGAAGATCTCTCGTCACTGCTACGCCGTATAGGCCGCTTGCCGCCCGACAAAGCCGGCGAACTGGCACGGCAGATTTGTGCAGGCCTAGCCGCCGCGCACGAAAAGGGCGTGCTTCATCGCGATCTCAAACCCGCGAATATCATGCTCGACAGCCAAGGGAAGATCAGGATCACGGATTTCGGGCTCGCCGCGCTGGCAACGACGGTCGACGGCGATTCGGCACGGGCCGGAACGCCTGAGTACATGGCGCCTGAACAACTCCGGGGCGAGCAGGCATCGCGTGCGAGCGACATCTACTCACTCGGCTTGCTGATCTACGAACTCTACACCGGCCGCAAGATCCACAACGCATCGTCCGTCAAGGAATTGATGGCGATTCAGCGATCCGGCTCCGGCGTCTCCTGGACCGATGCGCCCGCTGATTTCGACCCGGCAGTCAAACACGTCATCGAGCGTTGCATCGAGCATGATGCCGCCCTCAGGCCCCAATCCGCACTGACGGTCGCCGCGGCCCTGCCGGGTGGCGACCCCTTGGCGGCTGCGCTTGCCGCCGGTGAGACGCCATCGCCCGAGGTGGTTGCTTCCTCCGGCCAAGCCTCCGCAACGCATCCCGGGATCGTCGCCGGACTCGTTGCGCTTGCGGCTGTGCTGATCTTCGTAGCGGTCACCCTCACAGAACGTCATGGCATTTGGCACTACGCGCCCCTGGACAAACCACCGGCCGCTCTGCTCGATCGCGCACGGGAAATGGCCAAACACCTCGACACCGACGCGTCGCCTCGCGACTGGGCGTGGGGTTACGGATACTATGCGAGCTATCTTCGGTGGCTCCTCGAAAACGGAGATGCGGATGACCGGTGGAGGCCGCTTTCCCAAGCTCGGCCGGTTTCGGTTCTCTTCTGGTACCGCCAAAGCCCCGGGATCTACCGCCGCACGAGCAAGAAAGTCGGCACGGGCTTCGTATCGGCGACCGATCCTCCATGGTCCATCGAAGGAGAGATCTATCTCTCCTTGGATATGTCCGGTCGACTGCGGCGCTTCTATCGTGTGCCTCGAAGTCAGCTCGACCCTCCCGCTCCCGCGGCGCAAAGCGAGGCTGCGGTGGATTACCACGAACTCTTTCGTCTTGCCGGGCTGGATTTCGATGAGTTTTCTCCGGCTGAGCCCCGGATGCGCTGGACGTTTCGTGCAGATCGCCGGTTTGCGTGGACCGGCTTCTATCCCGAATCGCCGAATACCCCTTTGAGAATCGAAGCTGCAGAAGCAGACGGACATCTTTCTTTGTTTCGTTTCTACTCGCCCTGGGATGACCCATCGCTCTGGGATGATCCGCTCGTAGTTGAAAAGAACAGCGAAGCGAAGATCTCCACCAACTCCGCAGAAACGGTCACGCCTCCGACGTTGCTGCAGACCGTCGAGAACTGGCGACGCTCGCTCAATACCGTGCTCTTCATTGTCACTATGGGCGTCGTCGCCGTCGCAAGCGTACTTACGGGCAGAACCCTGCGGAGCAAGCGCGGCGACGTAAGAGGCGCGGTTCGTGTTGGGCTCTTCTGTGGAAGCATCACCTTGCTCTTCACGACGATTGGAACCGACCGAATCGATTTGGTCGGACGATTCGACTATCTGCGGAATCTCGGTTTTTCGGTTTTTGTCGGAATGGGTGCTTGGTCGGGATACTTGGGAGCTGAACCGCTCGTTCGCCGGCAGTACCCCACTGTATTGATCTCCTGGGTGCGCTTGCTCTCCGGAAGGATACGTGACCCTCTTGTCGGCAGAAGCGTGTTGATCGGGTCGGTATCCGGTGTGCTCGTCATGGTTCTCGATCGAGTCCAGGATTTGATGCCCCATATTCTTGCGCCCGCCGACCATGTTCCGATTTGGCTCAACTTCTCGAATGCAGCCCGATGGAACGTCGTCCTACTGGAGTTTCTCCCAAGCGTCACCTTCTCGATCATCCTGGCGTTCATCTACTTGCTCGCTCTGATCGGAATTCGCAAGGTCATCCATGATCCTCGCCTTTCCATCGTCGTCTTCATTGCCACCCTCATGATCTTTTGGGAGCAGTCGAATTTTTCATCCTGGTGGGCCGTACTGATTTCGTTTGCCGTCGCTGCGTTGTGGACCTTTCTCTACCTACGTCTCGGGGTACTGGCCGTGATCGCCGCGATGGTTTGCGAACATTCGCTCAACCACATCGTCTTGACCACTGATCTGTCTGCCTGGTACCGGTCGGCAATGCTCCTGCCGCTTGCGGCCGTGACGGCGATCATTCTCTTCGGCGCCGTCGCCGCCCTTCGGCCCGCCCCGATGACGAGGTCGGGAGATGCTTCCTTGCCTTCCTAGGGTAGACGCCCTACGAATAACATTGTAGCCAAGCGGCGATCATATGAACGAACGGGAGGCCTCCTCATGCTGAAAACCGCCACAGAATCAAGGAGTCGTGCCGAAGGGAAGCGACCTTCCGAAGCCCGGCTGAGCGAAAGCATTCAGGGTATTACGGATCACTTCGAACAAACCGGCGCTCTAGCCGTCATTCTCATCGATTGCGTACCCATAGATGCCGTTGAACGAAGATACGGTCCGAAAGCACAAGACAAAGTCTCGAGCGCCATGGCGAAAGCACTCGAGCCGATTCTTCAAGGTATTACCCGCAAGGACGATATTGTTACGCTCGGCGCGGCCGGCCTGAACTCTCTAGCCCTCTTCTTGTTTCGCCCGCGGACATCCAAGAGCTTCTTCGTTCGCGAGCTTCCGAATATCGCCCGGCACCTCGAGTCCGAGTTGAACTCCCGTTCTTCTCGGCTGCTCTATCCTTACGTCGTCGAGTCCACGAAATTTTCGGTGGGTTACGCTTTCATCTTCTCCAACCGAGCCATTCGTCCGAGCCGTCAAGTTCGCGATGCCTTGACACAGGCGGAAAACATGGCTCACTTCAGCGCCGCTGCGCGCCAACATGCGGATCGCGCCCTTTTTCTGGAGTTGATGATCGAAGAGCGAGTACGCTGCGTTTACCAGCCGATCGTAAATCTCTCTACGGCTTGCATCCATGCTTTCGAATCCCTCGTCCGATCAACGAGCAAGAACAACAACTCCTCGCCCGCGGAACTCTTCGCCATGGCCGACAGTACCGGCTTTTCATTCGACTTCGATTGCCTTTGTCGCCGTATCGGTCTTCGCGACGCCACCGGGAGACTTCCGATTGGTAGCAAGCTTTTTCTCAATTGCCTGCCCTCCGTCTCTCTTGACCCGGCCTTTGCCTCCGATAGTGTGGAAGAAACGCTCGGAAGGCACGAAATGTGCCCCGACCAGATCGTCTTGGAAATCTCCGAAAAGGAATCGATAGAAAACTTCCCGGTCTTCCGCGAATCTTGCGAACACTTCCGTCGGCTCGGTTTTGGAATTGCCATCGACGACGTCGGCGCCGGATATGCGAGTCTCGAGGCCGTCCTAGAGCTAGCCCCCGACTACATCAAGGTCGATCGTTCGCTCGTCCGCTCAGTCGATTCCCATCCGGCTCGCCGAGAGCTTCTGCGGGGGCTCGAGACCGTCGCTCGGCGCATCGGCGCCAAGATCATCGCCGAAGGCATCGAAACCGGGGCGGAACTGAGCACGGTAAGGGATCTAGGAATCGCATACGGACAGGGCTTTTTCCTCGGGCGCCCTGATCACCTCCCATTATAGTGATCCAACGTGACGCGAAGATTGTTAATCCCGCCCGCGGGAATTCCGCTCCCCTGCGCCCGCCCGCGGCCCGGGCCTAGGCCGAAATCTCTCCCGCCGCGTGCCGGAGCGCTCCGAGTCGACGGCCGAGGCCCCCAAGGCCTCGCATCCGCCCCATCACGCCACTTCCGAGCGCTTCTTGGGAC
>JALUUK010000584.1 GCA_027021395.1 Acidobacteriota bacterium | reverse complement strand
ATGTGCAACAAGATCTGGCCGGCGGGGGCAATATCTGCTCCTGGTGTGAAGACGCAGATCTGTTCGTCATCCTCGACGCTGCCGCCGCAAGCCCTGATTTTCCGGTCGGCGCCTGGCGAAGAATCGACTACCGCAGTGAACCCCGTGCATTGCAAAACCTCCAGATGCCGTCCACGCACGCGCTCGGCGTGGCCGGCGCGTTGCAGTTGGCCGAACGCATCGGCATCCTGCCGCCCGAAGTCATCGTTTACGCCATTGCCGCCGAGCGATTCGAGCTTGGCAGCGACCCGTCCGAACCCGTTCGTCGCGCCATCGACGAAGTCGTCCGGACCGCTGCCGCCGAAATCCTCGCTCGGCTCCGGGATCACGCATGCACGAGTTCTCCATAGCTCAATCGATGCTCCAGATCGCCGCCGATCAGGCCGCCCGACACAACGCGACGCGGGTGACGAAAATCTCCTGCCGCATCGGCGTGCTCCGCCACGTCGTCCCCTCAATGCTGCAAAGCGCCTTCGAAATCGTCGCCGCCGAAACGCCCGCTGCCGGCGCAGCCCTGGAGATCGAAAAGCAGCCGGTGACCGTCAGATGCCGAGAATGTGAGACCGCCGATCCATCGTTCGACTGGCGATGCAACTGCCCAAGCTGCGGCAGCTCCGACGTCGAGATCACCGGTGGAAGCGAGCTGCTGATCACCCGGATCGAACTGGAGACCAAGCATGACGATTCAAAAGATCCAGACGCTCCACAACGTGTTTGGCCGTGACCGGGCCGTGGCCGACGAGACCCGCCGCCTGCTCAAGGCAAGCGGGGTCGTCGCGGTCAACATGATCAGCGGTCCGGGCGCCGGCAAGACCGCGCTGCTGGAAGCATCGGCCGCGGAACTGGACAAGGCATTATGCTTCGCCGTCCTGGAAGGCGACATCGCTACCACCAAGGACGCGCAGCGCATCGCGAGGCTCGGCGTGCCCGTCATCCAGCTCCTGACCGACGGTGCCTGCCACCTGGACGCCCCGCTGATCTACGAAGCGCTCAAGAAGCTGGACCTCTCTTCGCTCGACCTGCTCTTCATCGAGAACGTCGGCAACCTCGTATGCCCAGCCAACTTCGATCTTGGCGAAGACGTGCGCGTCGCGTTGCTGAGCGTCACCGAAGGCGACGACAAGCCCCTCAAGTATCCGCTCTTGTTCCAGAAAGCCGATCTGATCGTGCTTTCGAAAATCGACTTGCTGGCCCACACCGATTTCCGCATCGACGCCGTCGTCGCGCACATGCGTCGCCTCAACCCCAGCGCCCCCATCATCGAGCTCAGTGCGCGCACCGGCCAGGGGATCGGCCAATGGATCGACTGGCTCAAACAACGAGTGCATTGCAGTGGATCTTCCGAGCCAGCTCTTGCGTAACCTGTTTCCCAGCAACAGGCTGCTCTTGGGGTTCTTCGTCAAATTCCGGGGAATGCCTGGCGGATCTTGAAGAAGTGGGCGTCGTCACGAAAGCCGTAGGCCATCCGCTTGATGACTTTGATTCTGTTGTGGACGCCTTCCAGCAGGCTTTGGCCATCGGCCGTGTGCAATCACGCCGTCCAGACGCGCTTTGAGGTTCCTCGCGAATCGATTGAGCTCGGCCCGCAGCCGGATCGCAAGTGCGAAGCGTCAGCGAGGGACCTCGGGTTGAAACTCTCCACTCGCTAACGGTTGGCGCTTGTCATTGATGCCCAAACGGCATCAAGCTGCCTCATAAACGGATGTAATCCGCCGGTGTGCCGCCCCGACACATCGTT
>JALUUK010000583.1 GCA_027021395.1 Acidobacteriota bacterium | reverse complement strand
CTGCGGTTTCGGGACAGATGCTCGTGACGGTCTCGGTCAACGGATCGGACATCCTTTCATGGATCTCTTTCCGCACCACCAAGAACCCCACCTCATCGACGGGTCAAGCGCCGCGGTGCGTGCCATCTATTCCGCTTCAATGGCAATGTGAAGCCCGCCGCGTGACTGTCAATCCGGGAATCCCCCACGAGCCGTCGCACTCATGCGGCCATCGAGTTGAGAAATTCCGAATTCGATTCCGCCCGACGAAGACGCTCGAGTAGAAGTTCCATTGCCTCCACGGAATTCATCTGGTCGAGCGCCTTGCGCAATACCCAGATGCGGCGGAGATCTTCGCGCGCAATCAGCAGCTCTTCTTTTCGCGTTCCGGAGCGAGCGACATCCATCGCGGGGAACACGCGGCGGTCAGCCAAGTCGCGATCGAGATGAATCTCCATATTGCCCGTACCCTTGAACTCTTCGTAGATCACCGCATCCATCCGTGAACCCGTGTCAACGAGGGCCGTGGCCAAGATGGTGAGCGAGCCGCCCTCCTCCACCTTGCGAGCTTGGCCGAAGTACTTTTTCGGCCGTGCAAGAGCTGCGGCATCGATTCCACCAGAGAGGATCTTCCCGCTCGCCGGTTGTACCGCATTGTAGGCTCTGGCTAGACGAGTGATCGAATCGAGCAAGATCACGACATCGCGGCCGAATTCCACCATGCGGCGCGCGCGCTCCATGACGATTTCAGCAACGCTCACATGCCGACTCGCCGGCTCATCAAAGGTCGACGAGATGACCTCGCCTTTGACCGTCCGCTGCATGTCGGTAACTTCCTCGGGACGCTCATCGATCAAGAGAACGATCAAGTGCGAGCTTGGATGGTTGGCCGCGAGAGCATGCGCGATGGCTTGGAGAAACATGGTCTTGCCGGTACGCGGAGGAGCAACGATCAAACCACGTTGTCCCTTGCCGATCGGCGCCATCAAGTCGATGACCCGACCGGTCAAATTGCCCGGCTCCGTCTCCATCGTCAACGGGACGTCGGGATGCCAGGGTGTGAGGTCTTCGAACCTCTTGCTGCGCTTGGCCTCCGCGAGCGGAATGTCTTGGATCTCTTCGGCCGCACTCAACGCGAGGTACTTTTCACCACGGCGCGGCAAGCGAAGCGGCCCGGTGATCATATCCCCCGTGCAGAACTTGTTCCTTCGAACGATCCCCGGCGAGACGTAGATGTCGTCGGGTCCGGGCAAGTAGGAATGTTCCGGCGAACGAAGAAACCCGTAGCCCTCTGGAAGCAGTTCCAACACTCCCCGAGCCACGACCCGCTCCTTGCGCCGCACCCGCTCCGAAAGGATCCGGTGCACTAGTTCTTGGCGACGCGTCTGCGAAATGCGTTGAATCCCGATTTCGCGTGCCAGTTCCACGAGCTGCGCTATGTCCATCTCTTTGAGTTCTCTTAGATTCATGAATCTTGCACCATCCCTGCTCTTCGATGTCATTCGGCGATTCAGCGGTTCTTGCGACGTCCTAGCCCAAGCAAGGCCCGTTCTCGTCACGACGGCCCCCGTCATTGCGCAGCGCGCGATCGATCAGGCCGACCAGTCGCGACACACCCGTTCCGTCCACCGACGACGTCGCCACGATTTCGATGTCTTGCGGTAGATCGAGCACCTTGCGGGCAACGGAGAGTCTCTGCAGCCCCGCCGACCGGGAAAGCTTGTCGCTCTTGGTCAAAGCAACGACGAAAGGAATTCCGAGTTCGATCAACATATCACGCAACATGCGATCTAGAGGCG
>JALUUK010000582.1 GCA_027021395.1 Acidobacteriota bacterium | reverse complement strand
CGTAGGTGCGAATACCGCGCTCACAGAGCAAGACCCGAGGATTGCCGGCGGCAACGATGTACTCCGCTGCCATCAACAGCTCTTGGATCGTGGCCATCAAACCCCGCTTGAGCAAGACCGGATGCGGCTGCTGTCCCACCGCGGAAAGCAGGCGGAAGTTCTGCATGTTCCGTGCTCCGATCTGCAATACGTCCGCATAGTCGGCGATGAGATCGACGTCTTCGGAAGCCAGCACTTCGGTCACGATCCGCAGACCGGTTTCTTCCCGCGCGGCTGCGAGTAGCTTGAGTCCCTCTTCACCGAGACCTTGGAAGCTGTAGGGCGATGAGCGCGGCTTGAATGCGCCCCCGCGAAGAACACGCGCACCGCGAGCCGCGACGTGCTTGGCCACCGCCATCAGGTTCTCTTCGTTTTCCACTGAACACGGACCGGCCATGATCACCAAGTCCTCACCTCCAACGACGGTGTCGGCAATCTTCACCCGCGTCGATTCCGGGTGGTGTTCGCGCGAGACCTGCGGATAGGGCGGCGCCACGGGCCTGACCTCGACCACTCCGGGCATCTTCTCGAGTTCTTCCGCGAGGCTTTGCGCCCCGGGGCCTACGACACCGACGAGGCTGGCCTCTTCGGTTTCGCTGACCTGCACGCGGAAGCCCTTGCCCTCGATCATGCGTACGATCTCGGCCTTTTGCTTGAGAGCGCAATTCTTTTCGAGTACGGCGATCATTTCAGCATCCTTCTTCCGTCAGGATCCGTAAACCCTCGACCATCGAGAGTCTCTATGGATCTTCCGGACGCATTTCTTTCAAAAACTTCAGCGGGTCACGTCGTTCGTCGATGCATTCGATCAAAGCCGATCCCACGATGGCTCCATCGGCGTGCCCCTCGAGGTTTTTCACATCATCGCGCGAGCGAATTCCAAAACCCGCGCAAACCGGCCAGGGTGAGCGGGCACGAATCGAGTCCAAGTATTCGTTGATCTCCGAGGACGGCCCTGAGGCCCCACCGGTGATCCCGGTCACCGTCACGGCATAGACGAATCCACGACTTGCTTCGCAAAGTTCCGTCATCCTTTCCTGCGGTGTGACGGGAGAGACGAGTTGAATCAACCCCACGCCGACATCGTCGAGCGCCGAGCGCAGATTCGCACTCTCCTCGAGAGGCAGATCCGGCACGATCAAGCCCGAGACACCGGCTTCGGCCAACGAGGCCGCCATGGCCGCAAGATCGCAAGGATCGTCTGCACGTTCTCTTCCCACACTCAGAATCGGGTTGAGATAGCTCATCAGCACCAGCGGCGTCTCTATGCTCGTGCGCAGGCTTCCCAAAGTTTCGAGAATCCACTGCAAGTGGACTCCTTGCTCGAGCGCGCTCTCGCTCGAGCGCTGAATCGTCACACCGTCGGCCATCGGATCCGAAAACGGCACGCCGATCTCGACGACATCTCCGACCGTCGCGATCTCGGTGAGCATCTTGGCGAATCCTTCCTTCGTCGGATATCCCGCGGTAAGAAACGGGATCAGGCCGATCCTTCTCTGCTTCGTCGCGCGCCGCAGCGCATCGGCAATGCGTTGCGCGCCGTCGTGACCGCCATGCTTCATCGTGCCGACTCCTCGGACTCGCGAGCCATCAGCGCCGGAAGGTCCTTGTCGCCCCGACCCGAAAGCCCGAGCAGGACGACGCCTCCCGCATGCTTTTCTCCCCAGCGGCGCGCTCCCGCGAGCGCGTGCGAAGACTCGAGCGCCGGGATGATCCCTTCCAACGCACAGCACTGAGATAGTG
>JALUUK010000581.1 GCA_027021395.1 Acidobacteriota bacterium | reverse complement strand
GATGCAGAGCGCAAACACCGATGCCGCGTTTCAGCAGTCGAATCACCGTCTTCTGTTGTTCGGGCGTAATGCCCGTGGCCCACAGGTCATACAGCACGATGACATCGATCGAGTCGGCCAGATCATCCTTTAGGCGGTCGGCGTCCTGCGGGACGGTCGCCGTTTCGATGGCGAGGTTCGGCATCGATCGGAACAGGGCGTCGAATTCTTTTTCCGGGAACCCGTGTCCCCCCGTGACAATCAGCACGCGAATCGGATCGGCATTCGAAGCCGGCTCGGCCCCCTTCGCGATCGCCGCAACAGACAACCCGACCAGAACGACGGCAACGAGCCCCGAACGGCTCGACCGAAAGCTGAGTGCCCGCATCACGTTGAGACCCTCCAATCGAATGAGCCGATGGCGAGCGACATCCGCTCGGACGGCAGCCATGTTGGGAACCGCCGGCGGCGCCACGCCGTTTTGCCCACGCCGCGGCACTGCCGAAACCGCCTCTGAAGCATAGAAAGTCGAGTCACCTTGTCAAGTATACACGCGCCGGACAATATACACACGCCGGACAAGGGGTGGTGGCGATCGCCGCCTCGGTCGGAGCGAACTGAAGGCAAGTGCGCCTACACTTTCTTCTTGACTCGCTTCTTCTTGGCGGGGGCCTTCTTGGGAGGTGTCGTCACGATCTCCTTGGCCAGTTGAGCCACGTTGACTCGTTCCAGAGACCGCAGAAAGCCCTCTTCGAGCTGCGCGATGCGGCGTTGGATGGAGCACCGTCCCATGACCGGGCATTCATCGCCCAACGACAGGCCGCAGCGATTGATATCGACCCCTTCCAGGATCTCGACGACATCGCGCACCGTGATCTTGTTGGCGGCTCGAGCCAACGAGTAGCCACCCGCGATGCCCCGATGGCTCCGCAGGAGTTTCCCGCGAGTGAGCTGCTGCACGACGTTCGACAGGTAGGCTTCGGACGCACTGGGCCAGATGGTCTTCATCCACCGTCCGAGTTCCGGAAGGGTCGTCAGTTCACCGGCGGGCTTCGTTGCCACGTAGGCCAGAGCGTGCAGGCCGTAACTGAAGCGCTGAGAAAAGATCTGGCCGACTGCCATCGAAACGAACCTCTCGATCAGCTCGATACATGGAAAAGAAAGTCCTTATTAGCCACTTTTGCGACTTTCCCCATGATAGGTGGTCCGCCCCCTGGAAGTCAACTCGCCTCACGGTCGATCATCCGTTTCGCTCCGAGCTGCGCTGGCACGAGCGGCGCCACTGTTCGAGGATCTTTCGCAGACGATGGACCTCTTCGGGGTGTTCGGCAGCCACATTGGCCGACTCGCTCCGATCGTCCGTCACGTCGTACAGTTCCCACGTCGCCACCGGGACCTTTCCATTGTCGCTCCGGTGGCGCTTGAGGTTCGTGTGGTGGACCAGCTTGAATCGGTTGTCGATCACGGCCATGTCGCCCCGGTACTGGAAGCCGATCGGCAGCGGTCGACGCTCCATCCGTTGCTCGAAGAGCGGACGCAACGAAATTCCGTCATAGGGTCGGTCGTCCTTCGCCGGGGAGGCGATTCCGAGTACATCGGCGACGGTCGGAAAGAGGTCGCTCGTCACTGCCGGAACCGAGGTTCGTCGTCCGGGCTCGATCGCGGCGGGCCAGGTGACGAAGGCCGGAACGCGGATTCCGCCCTCGTAGAGCGACCGCTTGCGGCCGCGAAGGGGGCCGGCCGAGCCCTGCGATCTCCCCTTCGGACCGGGGTTCCCTTCCGGCCCGTTGTCCGAACAGAACCAGATC
>JALUUK010000580.1 GCA_027021395.1 Acidobacteriota bacterium | reverse complement strand
CAGTAGTCGACGAACTCCGGCCGTGACATCAACCGGTCGACCAGTCGAGCTCGCTTGTCCGGCCGATCGTCGGCCACGTAACCTCGAGCTTCGTCGGTCGTCGGCAGTCTGCCGATCAGATCGAGATAGACCCGGCGGACCCATGTCGCATCGGACGCCGGCGGGGACGGAGCGATCTTCAGCTCGCGCCACTTTTCAAGTGCGAGCCGATCGATGAAGTTGGCCGGCCGGAATGCGCTGAAATCGGAATCGGGCATCGTTCGAGCAAAGGGGACGGTAACACCTGCCACCGCAATCTTGCTTTGATACCATGCCATGACGGCGCCTTCCCCTTGCCCGACGATGGTCACACGACCTGATGCGTCGACCGTGCCGACCGTTTCGTTGGTCGAGGAGAACTTGCACCAAGGGGTGACATCGACCGACCGGCCGTCACTGAAGTGGGCCACGACGACGACTTGGAACTGAGCGCCGAGCTCCTGGATCGAGTGTCCCGGAGCGATGTCGATTCGTTCGATCGTTGAATCATCGCCGCGCGGCGGCGGCGCTCCATCGACGAGCCAACCGGCGAGGATGCGATACTCCGCCGACGACTCGTCGAACCGAAGCCCACCCTTGTGCGGAATCTTGGCCGTCGCTTTCAGCAGAATCAAACTGCGCGCGGGGTCGGCGAGCTCAACACGCCTGCCTTTCGCCTGGCGCGTGATCGTATGGTAGTCGCGCGGAGTATCGTAGCCACGCAGACTGAGCTTGAATCCGCCCTTCCCCGCGAGTGCTCCATGGCATGCTCCCGAATTGCAGCCCGCCTTGGTCAGGACCGGCTGGACGTCGTTTCGAAACGACCAGTGGTGTTCGCGACCCCATCCCGAAACAGACACGGGAATGTCGACCGACGCGGCACCGATCGTCGCGGTCAGGACGGTCCGGCCGTTGCCGCGTGGGACGACACTGCCTCCGTCGACCACGGCGATGCTCGCATCGCGCGACGTCCAGCGAACGTTGTCGAGATCGAGCTGTTCGGCGGGAGCACTGTTGCGGGTCCGATGGAGTACGATCCGATGGCGTGCCTCACGGCCGAACAGTTCGACTCGGGACGGCATCGCCACGAGCGTGGTGGCGGACGGCGAGGTCGCGGTCGGTTCTCCGGCGGTCGCCGGCATCGCCACGAGGCAGCCCGAAACGGCGCACACGACGCCGATCGCAGAGATGCCGGCGAACGCGAACCATCGACTTGCTTTCGGATCAGAACAACTCATGGATCTCACGTTGCCCCGTATCGACAAGTGGGAACGGCCGACCACCGGGGCCGGGGAGTGCTGTTTCGAGATCGAATCCCAGGCTGTGGAATATCGTGGCCACGACGTTGGCCGGAGCGACCGGGCGTTCGGCCGGCACGGCGCCGATCGGGTCGCTCTTGCCCACGACCTGCCCGCCGCGAATGCCGCCGCCGGCGAAGTAGACGGTCCAGCACTGCGGCCAATGGTCGCGGCCGCCGGCGGGATTGACGCGCGGCGTTCGACCGAACTCGGCCAGATTGCACACCAGCGTGTCGGGGAGCAGTCCGCGATCGTGCAGATCCTCGATGAGCGCCTGATACGCCTTGTCGTACATGGGAGCCACGATCTTCTTCATGCCTTCGATCGAAGTGAACGGTTTCGATCCGTGAATGTCCCATGTGATTTCATCGAATACGGTGAGAAACGTATTGATCGTCACGAAACGCACGCCGGCTTCCACGAGTCGGCGAGCGAGCAGGCAGCACTGGCCGAACCGTGTCATCCCATAACGCTCCC
>JALUUK010000579.1 GCA_027021395.1 Acidobacteriota bacterium | reverse complement strand
GTGATCGTTTCGAGCGATCCGAGCGACGCGACCGACGACCTGCTGCGCCGCTGGGCCGCCGAAGCGTTCCCCACACTGGCCGTCATCCCTGTCTGCGACGCGCTCATGGCACACGAACTCGCGATGCTCAACCCGTCCCACCCGATGCCGCACGTCACGTGGTTTCCCGAAGACCATCCGGCATGGCAGCACCGCATCGCCGAATGGATCAAGCAGCCGGAAACGTCGCCGCTGGGCGTCATCCGACGACTCGTCTGGGAAGCCTCCGTGCCGCCGCGACGCCGCGACGTCAACCGCGAGCTGTCGCGGCACGCCTACTGGAGCCGAAAGTGCGGCCTGACGTTCCTGTCGGTCGGTGCGTTCGCGCCGAGGCGCGGCGATCAACTCTCCCTCGACCGCCTCGAAGTCACCATCGACACCGAAAGCGAGGTGGTCGTTTCTTGGCGCACCGTCTCCGCGAAGACCTCCGGCACCGTGTTGCATGTTGAAGGCGATCAGAGTGAGCTCGTCTTGGCGTGGGATCGTGCGATCCGGCAATGGAATGTGCGCAATGCGCCGGATGATCTGAGCGCACCTGTTTCCGAATCGCCGGAAGCCGTCGATCGCGCCGTCGGAGAACTCGTCGAGGAGATCCGCCATCGCGCGCCCGCGAAGAATGCCTCCCAGGAATGGCTCGGACTCTGCCAGTCGCTCGAAATCGCCGATCGGATCGACGAGTCCGCTCGGCGGCGGCGCATGGTCGACCTGGTGCAGCATACGCCTTCCGAGGAGGCGACGTTCAAGGGCGTCATGGCCGCCGGCAGTTGTTTCATCCTGATGATCGTACTTGCCGTCTTCGTGCTGGGATCGATTTGGGAAAGCGCGATCCGTTCGAGACCGCGAAACCGGCACGCTTCCCGAACGTCCGACGACCGATCGGCCGAAACGGCCTCGCCGTTATCGCGTCTTCGATGGCGGCGTGTGTGGCCGGCGATCCCGCTCCTTGTCTACCTTCTGCTGCAGCTCTTCATCCTGATCGCTCGGTCCTCCGACCGCGATCGCGCTTCGCGAGAGCAAGCGTCCGCTCTCCAGAGCCAAAAGACCCGCGGACCTTAGCGCCGCGGCACGACCGGCGGCATCGCCGGCCGGCGTTGCGGTGACTCGAGGATGAATCCGAGCAGGTCGGCCATCTGCTGCAACGTGATCTTTTTCTCCAGCCCATTCGGCATCAGTGAATGCCGATCCGAACGCAATGCCTCGATCTCGCTTCTTCGAATCACGATGCGGCGATCGTCGGCGTCGACGAGTGTCACCGAGTCGGGTGTCTCTTCCCGCAGGATTCCGGCGTACGATCGACCCGACTTCGTCTGCACGGCGAAACGCTGGAACTCGGGGGCGATTTCGCGGTCCGGATCGAGGATATGGGTGAGCAGTTCACGAGCCGAACGATGGCGCACGGAGTCGAGATCGGGGCCGACCGCCACACCTTCTCCCTTCAGTCGATGACAACTTCGGCATTCGCGGCGATAGACTTCCGCACCGCGGGCGGCATTCCCCGCCAACGCGAGTGACGGCTCATACTTTCGGATCACGGCCGCTCGGTCCGTTCGCACGGGCGCACCGAGCACCGCTTCGGCGAGCTGCACGACACGCGCGTCACGGGACCTGCGAAGTGACGAGCGGTACCGCAGCGGAATCGATTCCACGCGAAGGCGTCCCGCCTTCACCGCTTGCAACAATTCAACCGTCCAGTTCGGACGCGACAGGAAAAGAATGATGATCTCCCGCTGCAGCCGCGTCGAGCGGAATTCCAGGTC
>JALUUK010000578.1 GCA_027021395.1 Acidobacteriota bacterium | reverse complement strand
CGGGAAGATCTCAAGACGTATCCGGATCGCAGCGGCGGAACCCCCGCCGTGTTGGGCTATCTCCTGACCACCGGAAGCACACCCGGGGGAATCGCTTCCTGGGCCGGTCCTGCAGGGTCGGTGGCGGCGCACCTCCTGAGCAACGCGCCGCCGAACGGCGCCGCTTATCCGACGGCGGGCAGCGTCGCATGGCGGGGCGCGTACATCACCGAGGAGAACGCCGATCCCTGGGGCAGAGCCTATGTGATATCGACGGCAGGCATGCGGGGAGATGCGGGGATCTTCGGCTGGATCATCTCCGCCGGACCCAACGGGATTCTCGAGACCGACGACGGCGACGCCGAGATCTCCTCGAACAGTGATGATCTCGGGATGAGGCTGCGATGAGGGAATCACTTCGAGAACGAGGCGCATCCTTGGTCGAGTTGATCGCGGCGGTTGCGGTTCTGATCATCTTGGCCGGGATCATTCTTCCGAGTGCATTCAAGGTGAAGGAGTTGCGGGAAAAGTCGATGACCCGGGAGCGTCTCGAAGTACTCGATGCAGCGCTGGTGGCGTACTACCGCGATCACGGTCGATTCCCGACCGTGGCGGAGGGTCTCGCTGCGCTGATTGCGGACCCGGGTTCGGGGAGATGGAACGGACCGTACTTGCGAGCGGCTGAAACCGGTTACCTCGCGCTCGAGGATGCCGGTGGTGGGACGGTCACCTACAGCGTCTCTTCCGGGCAAGTCACACTGTCTTCGCCGACTTTCCCGGATGTGACGCGGACCATCGGTGCTGGACGCATCGAAGCGGAATGGGTCGAACGGGCGGAAGAGGAACTGATGGTCCTGTCTTCGATGGCGGAGTTCTATCGCAAGACCAACGGCAGCTATCCGATATCCGTTGCCGTCATGCTCGGCGACTCCGTAGGCAAGGATCTTGCGACGGATCCCTGGGGCAAGGCGTATCAGATCGACACATCGCAGCAGATCCCATGGTCGCTCGGCCCGGACAAGACAGCGAACACCTCGGACGACATCTATCCGGTGGGATACGATCCCTCGACGATCCCGCCTCCACAACCGCCTCCGGTAGCGACGATGATGCGGACGGCGATGGCGACAGCCTGACATGAAGGCGAACAAAGCGGGAGGGGGTACGATCTCTGCGGAAGACCGCTCTTTGTCGGCTGACTCGATGCGACGGCTCGCGAAGAGTTTGGGGTTTTCGATGATGAACGTCATCATCTTCATGGCGGTGTTCGCCGTGGTCTCGGCCGCGGCCGTGCCGTTGGCCATGCGCATCGTGGAGGAAGCGGAAGAGCGCTTGACCGAGAGACGGTTCGATCTGCTCGAAGCCGGTTTGCGGCACTTCTACCGCGACCATGATCGTCTCCCGACCTCATCGGAAGGGCTCTCTGCCTTGGTGACGGATCCGGGTACGGGTGCATGGCGCGGTCCCTATATCTCGACCCTCGACTCGAGCAACGTATTCGAGGATGCGCGGGGTCGAGCCTTCTCGTATGAGCAGAGCGCGAAGACCGCGACGATCACCGCCGTCGGCTTCAGCGGGCTCGCGCGGCAGGTCGAAGTCGGAGGAATCGATCAGGCATGGCGGGCGCGCGCCATCGAGGAGATGAATAGCTTGCGGACCGCGGCTCAAAGCTACGTTGCACAATACGGCGGCCTTCCGGATAGCATCGGCGATTTGGTGCCGGCTTATCTGGGGGCGGACTACGCGCAGGACCCTTGGGGCACGGTCTATGCGATCGACACCGGAAGCGGAATCTTGAGCAGCGCAGGGCCGGACGGGAC
>JALUUK010000577.1 GCA_027021395.1 Acidobacteriota bacterium | reverse complement strand
CACGAGGATCATCAAGTCGGCTTCTCCCGCCTCGCGAAACGTGCTTCGGAAGGAGGCGACGAGATTGTGCGGCAGCTTGCGGATGAAGCCCACCGTGTCTTTGGCGAGAAATGACTCGCCTACCGGCAACGGAACCTTGCGCACCGTCGTATCCAAGGTGGCGAAGAGACGATCTTCAACGACGACATCACTACGCGTCAGACGATTGAAGAGAGACGATTTGCCGACATTGGTATATCCCACCAAGGCCGCTTGAGGAGTCGCTCGACGACTCTTGGAGCGGACTTCTCGCCCACGGTCGATCCGCGTCAGTTCCCGGCGAAGACGAGCGATGCGGTGACCGATCATTCGCCGATCCAGTTCGATCTGTTTTTCTCCCTCGCCCTTGGTTCCTCCAGGACCTCCGCCGGCTTGCCGCGAAAGATGGGCCCATCGCCCGGCCAAGCGGGGGAGCAAGTATTGCAGGCGGGCGAGTTCGACCTGAGTTCGAGCCTCCCGGCTTCGCGCACGCTGCGCGAAGATGTCGAGAATCAAGCCCGCGCGATCCACGACCGGCATCTCACAAGACTTCTCCAGATTCCGAAGCTGGCCGGGAGACAGTTCGTGGTCGATGATCAATACATCCGTTTCGAAGCCGCGGGCGACGACACCGATCTCTTCGACTTGTCCTTTGCCGAAGAATGTACCGGGATGCATACGCCGAATGGAAAGCACCGCGCGTCCCGTTTCGCGAAAACCTGCCGTATCCGCCAACGATGAGAGCTCGTCGACGTGTTCTTCCGCCTCCGCGCTCAGTGTTCCCGGCAGGACCGGACCGACCAGATACGCGCCACCCCGATCACCGTCCGCGGCAGGAAAGAGCATATCGGAGTCGGCGCTTGCCGCACTGCCCCCACCGGTCGAGCGACTCAAGAGAGCCTCCTCATGGACGCCGACCGAGGAAACGTTGGATCTGGGCGTCAGAGGGCACCTCGGCTCCCTTGTAGAGCAGATCCCCTCGAGGACCGATCACGACGTGCCAAGGCAGCAGTTCGGCCCCGAACTCCTTCTCGATGGCGCCGCTTGCATCGTGTACCAGAGGGGCGCCCAAACGAAAACGGGACGCCCACTTCTCGAACTGCTCCTTCGATTGTCGATCCGAAACACCCACCAAAATCACCCGAAAACCCGCACGCCGGTGTTTGCCGAGAATGCGCCGGACTTCCCCCATTTCCTTTTCGCAAGGAGAGCCGCACCAATGCGCGACGAAAATGATATCGGTAACGGTCCCTGGTTTGAACGCAGCAACACTTCCGCTGCGCAGAGTCTCGAACCGCTTTGTCGCAAGAGGGGACCCTGCGATCGATTCCGTCACCGACGGAACCGACATGAGAAGTGCCGCCAGTATGACGGCTCGCCTCGAAATCGACTGCGCGCGAATCGTTTCGATCAAAACAACAAGTACCCCTTGTAGAAGAACCAGACCGACAATAGGAGCATCAACACGCCCGTTGCCTGTTTGAGTCTTATCATCCATCCGCCGGGCCGGGGAATCGCACTGATCATCCCCGAAAAAATGCCCAGGAATAGAAATAATAGTCCCAAACCCAGGCTGAAGCAGAGCATGGCGACCGTTCCGAACACGATCCGGCCATCCCGGGCCGTGATGGCAGCCAGCGGAAAGACGATCGGAGCCGCGCAAGGAGCTGCGACAACCGCCGAGGTCGCCCCCATCACCACCGCACCGAAACTTCCTTTCCGAGGCCCTCCCGATGCGCGCTCGAGTATGAAGGAGGGCACGCGAATCTCGAACAGGCCCAGCAGCGATAGACCAAAAACCGCCATCACCAGCGCAACCGCCGAAAAACCCCAGAAGTTCTGAGTCATCGAACCGAAAGCGCGACCGCCGAGGATCGCTGCCAACCCCAGCCCCGTATAGACCAAGGCAAGCCCGGCTACGTACATCATGGAACGGAAAACGACACGCCCCTTCCGAGCCGCCACGGCCTGCGCATCGACTCCGACGGCTGCCGACTCGGCTCCGCTCATGTAGGCCACGACGATCGGAATCATCGGATACACGCACGGCGTCAGAGAAGTCAACACACCGGCAGCGAAAAAGATGATCAATGCAAGAGGATCTGAAGCTCCGTCGAGCGAGTCGGAAAGCCACTGGCTCCAACGACCGACGAGCATTTCGAATTGAAACATCAACCCGGAGTTGGTAGCCAGAAAAACGGTCAACGAGGACTCCATGGCCGAGCTCAAGCGCCTAGAGCTTGATCGAGCATCTTCGCGATATTCCCCTTCGGAAGAGCGCCGACTTTCTTCTCCACGACCTCTCCGCCCTTGAATAGCAGCATCGTCGGTACGCCGGTGACGCCGAATCGCGCAGCCACACCGTGCGCCTGATCGATATCGACCTGGACGAACTTGACCCTTCCTTCGTACTCGCCCGCGAGGGATTCGAGGGTCGGTTCGAGCGCCTTGCAGGGCCCACACCAAGTCGCGCTGAAATCGACCAGAACGGGAAGGGTGGCCTGAAGGACCTCGGATTCGAAATTATTGTCAACGACGGCGGGCAGCTTCGACATCAGTGCTTTTCTCCTGTGAGTCGGGATGGGTATCGGGTCGATTCCGCGACGGCTCTTGCTCCCGCCCGCACCGAGCCCCGCTCGGGCCGGTGAGATAGGCGGGCCGGTGAGATGGTCCGCGGACGGCGGAAATGCTCCAAAGTTGCTAAGGGCCGATGATACACCCGCTAGGATCCCACGGCCCGGAATTCTCGGGCTGCGACGAGAGGAGGCGAGCCAAGAGGCGGCAAGATGGCCGCTTCCCCGATGCTCCGGCCCTGCTCCGAGTCACCGAGCGGCCCGATCCTTAGACCCGGCTTTCCCGTATTTTCCCGGAATCGATTCGCCCTAGAGTTGACGCGGGCCCCGCAATGGCCGAGCTTCGCCCGCAGAGGAGTTCGGTCATGGCGACGAGGGCCTGCCCGCGGTGCTCCGCACCGCATGTCGGCGATATCACGGACCCGCTCGCGCGCTGCGCTTGGTGCGGGACGCTGCTCGCGAGCGATGCTTGGCCGGCGGACGCCATGGTCGCGCGAGCGCACCTCGACCCCCGTCGGGCCCGTCTCGCCGTCACACGAAAAATCGCGCAGGCCGGCCGGACCTGGACCGCCGAGCAAGCGCATTTGGTCTACTACCCATTTGCCGTCACCGGCAATCCCCGCCGACCTTACCGGCCGCTGACCGATCTGCCGCCGAGTCTCGCCGGCGGCTGGCGGCCTTCCGGCACCGACTTGCTGCGGGAAGACGAAGCTCACTCGGAGAAGGACATGCCGGCATTCGTACTCACGGCTGCCCGCGTACCGATTCGCGATCCTCTCCCTCCTCAAACCTCCGTCGTGCGCTACCCGTTCTTCCGTGTCGCCCTTCGCAGCGAAGGTCGCGATTCCGCGGCGTGGTGCGATGCCGTCGATGGACAGGTCGTACTTCCCGAAGACCTGCTGCTCGAAGACCTCCGCGTCGAAGACCGCAACCTCACACGCCAAGCATGGATCGCCGGAGCGATCGGCGCCGGCGGCGGCCTTTTGCTGCCCTTTCCGTTTTCCTTGATTCCTTCGACCGTTGCCGGCATCGTGCTTTGGCGCAAGGCTGCGACATGAGTGCAGTCCTCGCGCTTTCTTGTCCCCGCTGCGCGGGAGCGCTGGATCCGGAAGCCGGCCCCGGCCTGCTGGCCCGCTGCGAGAGCTGCGGCGTACTGGCACGCATCGAAGATGAAAGCGGCCTGTCACGTCTCGCCGTCATGCCGGCAATCGATCGCGATTTTGCTTGGCAAGTCACGACGGAAGAGGCGCGGCGCAAAGACGGTGGGGCCGATCTTCGATTCGTTTCATCGAAGATGCTCTTCGTTCCCTACTGGCGGATCGACTCGCTGATCGTCGGCCGCGTGGAAGGCCGACGCCCGCGCACGCGCAACGTGATCGAGCGCGACTTCATGCCGGACGGTTCTTCGACGATGAGAACGCGGCAAATCACCGATGGTTTCGACGATGTGGAACGTGAGATCCAAAAGCATCTCGTCTTCGCCATCGCCGCCTGTCCTCTCGAGGAATTGGGTCTGGCCACGCTCGATCGTCAACGGCAGGACGCGCAGGGCCTAGGTATCAAGCAGCCGCTCGATCGCATCGGGAATTTGGTTCACTACAGCACACGCTTGCGAGAATACGGCACCGTACTCGATCCTCTGATTCAAAAGCAACAGGCGCTCAGCCATGCGGAGGATCTGCTCTCATCCTACACCTCGGGACTGACCCGCGGCCTAGTGGACGCCCGGATCGATACCGCGGTGATCGACCGACATTTCGAAGTGATCTACTACCCCGTGATTTCGCTGACCTTTCACGTCGCCCGACGTCCCGCGCGAGCCGTCGTCGATGCGGTGACCGGCAAGGTCGTTTCCATCACGCTTCCGGAAGCCGTTCGTGAATGGAACGATCGGCGCTTCGTGACGCTCGTCGCCTTGGGAGCGGGCTGGATCAGTGGGAGCCTAGCGCATCTCGCCGCTTTTCCACCGAAGATCCTCGAGGGAAGCGAAGACGGCCGTTCCTTCCTCTTCGCCGCAGCCGCAGGCGCGATCTTCGCTTCGATCGCAGGTCTTGCGACTCTGGTTTCGCAAGTGAAAAAGCGGATCCCATCATGAACGAAATACGTGTCGTGCCGTTGGCCTGCTCTCGATGCGGAGCCGATCTTCTCGGCCGGTCGGTGGATCGCCTGGCATTCTGTATCCCGTGCGGAGCCGCCTATCGCGTCGACACGCCCACAATCGAAGCGATCCGGGTCGTTACGATCGAAGACGATCCAACGAGCGAAGGAAGTCTGCTCCACCTGCCGTTTTGGAAAATCGACGATCTGCTCGTCCCGGCATTCATCTCGCCTCGTCCGCTGACGCTCGCACGCATCGCTTCCTCGATCTCGGAAACGCGTTCCACCCATGAGATGATGAAGTCCCCCGTACCGCTCGGGGCACGTCTCGCCCCGGAGAATCTCGCTCCCATCGTTGGGATGCTGAAAAATCGTGCGGTAGAAAACGACGAAGCGCAACGCTCCGGATCGGGGCTGCTCTTCTCGATCCCCGCGCGAGCCCAAGATCGGCGTTTCCGGCTACCCGGGACCGACTTCGCACTGTATCCTCAGGACGTCATCGATTCGGATGGATTGCTTCGATTCTCACGCGATGGAGTCGGTGTCGGCACCTGAAGCGCTGCGACCAACGAGGCGCAAGTCGTGCAGGCGGCCAAGATCCCCCGATATTGATGCGAGGTGGGTGCCTTGGTCCGGTTCACGCATGAAACCTTCAAGCGAAAGTGCTTTCGGCGGAAGAATTCATGAAAACTCCGGGTTCGGCGACCAACCTGCGGAGACCACGCACTCGTGCGCGAACTTGCCAAACGCCTCGCCAAGGCTGAGGTCATTTCCGTTCTCACCGGTGCCGGAGTCTCGGCGGAATCCGGCGTGCCCACCTTTCGCGGAGAAGACGGCTTCTGGAAGGGCCGGCGTGCTGAGGACTTGGCGACCCCGCAAGCCTTCGCTTCCAACCCCGAAACGGTCTGGACCTTCTACGACTGGCGGCGCTCGCTGCTTGCAAAGTGCCGGCCCAATACCGGCCATTCGGCGCTGGCCGAACTCGAGGGACTCGTCCCCCGCATGCATCTGATCACCCAAAACGTGGACGGCCTGCACCAAGCCGCCGGATCCCGATGCGTGACGGAAATGCACGGCAGCATCTGGCGTGTCCGCTGTCAAAGCGGATGCGGCGAGCACGAAGATCGACGCACGCCGTTTCCACCGCCCCTGCCGCCGCGCTGTGCATGCGGCGCCTTGCTGCGCCCCGCCGTCGTATGGTTCGGGGAGAGGCTGCCGCTCGAAGCCCTCGAGGCTGCCGACGAGGCCGCGCGGAGTGCGGATGTCTTCATCGTCGCCGGCACCTCCGCCGTCGTGGAACCCGCCGCCTCCTTCGCCCGCCTCGCACGCTCGACCGGCGCTTACCTCGTCGAGATCAATCCCGAAGCCACTCCGCTTTCGTCGCTCGCCGATGACGTGATCAGAGAGCCCTCTGCTCGAGCGATACCCCAAATCGTAGACCTTCGAAAACAATCCTGGGCGGATTCCCAATGAAACGACACTTGCACCTGCAACTTCCCAGCGGCATCTCCGGCGATATGTGGCTCGGCATGCTCGTAGACCTCGGAGCGGACCGCAAAGCTCTCGAAGCGCTTCCCACCGCGCTCGGACTCGACGACGTTCGTCTCGAGATCGCCCGCGTGACACGAGGAGCCTTCGCCGCAACACGCGTCGGCGTCATCGTTCGCGGAAATGAAGACCGTCCCGGCCAAGAGCACGGCACCCACGGACCGGCCGCCCATCTCAGTGATGCGCTCGCCATCATCGATCGCGCGCCGCTGAGCCGAGGTGTCAAGGAAAAGTCTTCACAGGCCATGCGCCTGCTCTTCGAAGCCGAAGCCAAAGTCCACGGCATCGCGCTCGAAAAGACTCACCTGCATGAGGCTTCTGCGGAAGACACACTGATCGACATCGTCGGAGCGTATCTCGCGCTCGAAACGCTCGAGATCGCCTCGGTCTCCTGTGCAACTCCACTCCCCGTTGGAAGCGGCACCATCGAAGTCGCCCACGGCATCGTCCCGGTCCCCGCGCCGGCCGTCGTCGAGTTGCTGCAGGGCATCGCCATCGAATCGGGGCCGCTTGCCGCAGAGATGATCACGCCGACCGGCGCCGCATTGCTGCGATCCATCGTCGATGAGTTCTCCGACATGCCGGCGATGACGCTCTCGAAAACGGGCATCGGCGCCGGCTACCGCGACGACTCGCGCTTACCGAACGTCGCTCGCGGAATGCTCGGAGTCTTGACGGAAGCAGCCGACCTTCCTTCCCGGCGAATCGCAGTCATCGAAACCTGCGTCGACGACATGAATCCGCAGGATATTCCCGTCGTCATCGAGCGCCTGCTCGATGCCTCGGCACGCGATGCTTTCGTCACTCATGTTCTGATGAAGAAGGGACGGCCCGGCTATCTCTTCACGGCGATCTCCGATCTCGACGACGCCGAAGCGCTCGCTCAGATCCTCCTCGAACACACATCCACGCTCGGCGTACGCGTTCGCGAAGAAAGCCGCCGCGAGTGGCGTCGAGATTCGATCGATGTCGAAACACCATGGGGACCGGTCCGCATCAAGCGCGCTCTCTCTAGGGACGGACGCGTGGTACGGGCTCAACCCGAGTTTGAAGACTGCCGCACCATCGCCGAGCGCGAAGATCTATCGGTCGACGAGGTCCGCCGCCGCGCCCTGCGGGGAGACTCTTAGCTCTGCAGCAAACACCGGACGACGGCTCGCTGCCGACTTCCGCTCGACGGCATGTCCCGCCCGCCTTTCTTCTCCGAGATGCGTACGGATGAGCGCGCAGAGCACCTGTCTCTCGACCGCTCCGGCCATCCTCTTACAAAGCCCGTACGATCGGCAAGACCAAGGGTTGACGCCCGAGCAACCCTGCTGCAAGAGACGCAACGGGCCGAGATCGAGCGCGTTTTCGATGGTGGCGTGCGAGTGATCCGCCGCGAGTACTCCGCCACGGCGGCTGAACTGAGATCCTTGATCGGTCGAGGCTCAAGGAGCGGGAGCTTGGGGCCGATGAGTCCGGAGAGGAGCCCATGACAAAAACGACGGAGCAGGCGAGAGTCGCCGATATTCCCGAATGGTGTGACGATCTCTGCATCGGACACGCCCAGGTCGATGCCGATCACCAAGCCCTCTTCGAACTCGTGGCTACACTTCGATCCAGCATCATCGGCGAAGAGGGCTTCGACACCACCCGCCATACGATCCACAGGCTCTCGGATTACGTTCGCGCGCATTTTCGCCGCGAGGAGAGGCTGATGCAGGAGCAGGGGTATCCGCACCTCGCACATCATCGTACGGAACACCTGCGATTCACCGACGAGGTCCGCGCCGTCGAGATCGTCTTCGAAAAAACTCCAGAAAGAATCGATGCGGCAAAACTGCTCGACTATCTTACGACTTGGTTGGTCAGCCATATCTTAGGCTCGGATCGAGAGATCGGCTTGTTCCTCCAGGACCGCAATGCCGTAGAAGGCGACGCGGCCACATCGAACCGTCTCGTCGATATCGAAGTCTCCGTTCCCGCAGCCTATGGCGAAGTCCTCGAACGTTGCGCGCGCATGCTTCGCAGAGGCGGCCCCTACGCCGAGGCCGTCGTGGAAGCCGTCGGCCCGGCAGCTCCCATGTCCTATGAGAACGCACTGCACACCGCACGCTTCTTCCTCGTCTCCCAAGCTGAGGACGCGCCCTCTCCGCCTCCAAGCACCTGAGCA